>WGBL01000163.1 GCA_015494375.1 Hyphomicrobiales bacterium
ATCGGCGATTTCGGCGCGCTTGGCATAGAGGAAATTGCATGTGATGCGATCGAGCGGCGCGGCCACGGCCGTGGCCATTCCCCCCATGGACGCGGCCAACAAAGCGCCGCCCAGCAAAGCGCCCGCCCACGCCGCCAGGCCGCGCGCGGGCCGGCCCAACCGCTTTTGCCTACATCGCCAACGATTTGCGCGCATCCCCAATGCCCCCACTTACACCGTCTTGCTATCCCCAGCCGTCTTGCTATCCCCTCATGTGCCCTTCGAGCCGGCGAGGCGCTGTGGGCCCCGCCACCCCCTCTCCTCCGCTCCGCCCGCCTCAGGCAACACCCATGCGCAAGAGATCATGAATATGGACAATCCCCACCGGCCGGTCATCCTCAACCACAAAGAGCGCCGTAATGCCCGAGGTGTTGATGATCTCGATCGCCTTTTCGGCAAGGAGCTCCGGGCCGGCGACTTTCGGGCTGCGGGTCATAATATCACCCGCCTTCGCCTGCAGCAGCCCATCGCCCATGTTGCGCCTCAGGTCGCCATCGGTGATGACCCCGACGAGCCTGCCCGCGCCATCGACCACCGCCAGGCAGCCGAAGCTCTTCTCCGTCATGGTGACAAGCGCCTCGGCCATGGGCGTCTCGGGCGAGACCAGGGGCAGGCGCTCGCCCGTGTGCATGATATCGCGCAAGGCAACAAGCTTGGCGCCCAATTGGCCGCCCGGATGAAACACCTTGAAATCGGAGGCCGTAAAACCGCGTTTCTCGAGAAGCGCAATGGCCAGGCAATCGCCGAGCGCCAGCTGCATCACCGTCGAGGTGGTGGGCGCGAGCCCGTGGGGGCAGGCCTCGGAGACCTCAGGCAACGCCAGCACGATGTCTGCAGCCTTGCCGAGCGCACTCTCGGGCCGCGACGTCATGGCGAGGAGCGGGACGGAAAAACGCCGCGTATAGGCGATGATGTTGGCAAGCTCCACCGTCTCGCCCGACCAGGAGATGGCGAGCACGCTGTCCTCTGGCGTGATCATTCCAAGGTCGCCATGACTCGCCTCGCTCGGGTGCACGAAATAGGCGGCCGTCCCAGTCGAGGAGAACGTCGCTGCGATCTTTGCGCCGATATGCCCGCTCTTACCGATACCGCTGACAATGACACGCCCGCTGCGCGCCGAGATGAGCCCCACCGCACGCGAGAACGCCGCCCCGAGACCGCCTTCGAGCTCGCGCGCAAGCGCCTCGAGCCCCTCCCCCTCAAGCTCGAGCGTGCGCAACGCCGATGCGATCGCGCGCCCTTCCTCTTGCAATGCCCCACCACTCATCGGCTGCATGCCTTCCTGTGCTCACGAGCCTTGCAACGCTTCTGTGCCGACGCCTGCGTCATCGCTCCCCCCGGCCCGGCCTCCTGCGCCAACGCCAAGAGGCAAAGGCGTGCTCCCTCATAGCTTAGCAGCGTGGAGAAATCGCGACATGCGCGCCATTGCCGCCACCCACCTCACAGAGCCCAATTAACGCGCCCGCAGCCCGCATGACAAGCCAGGCAGCACCAAGGCCGCGGGCGCAGCAACGCCAAGGTCGCAACGGCAAAGAAAAGAACGCCAAAAAAAGAGCCGCCCCCGAAGGGCTCGGGGGCGGCCCGGTTTTTCTGGAAGGCTCTGTGCCTTCGGTCTCTCAGCCCCTAGTACTTGATGCGCATGCCGGCGATGAACTCATCGAACTGCGCATCGATCGTCTCAGCCGGGGCTGCAACACCCGCGTGCGAGCCGCAGACACCGTCAGCAGGCGCACCTCCAGACGAGAGATCGACACAGCCATCCGCCTCGTGGTGCTTATAGCTGAGGTAGAAGGCGCCACCGATGGCATCGATCGCCTGCGAGAAGCCGATGCCCCAAGCGGTGTAATCGATACCCGTGCCAGGCACGATCGCACCACCAAACACACTCTGACCAACGGGGGTCTGGTTCTCGATGTACATCACCGAGAGGTCGGATTTGCCGAGGCTGTTCATCCGGAACTGGATACCGGCCGCAACCCACCAATGCTCAAAGTTTTTGACATTTGGCGTGCTCGGGTTGTGATCGTCGGCCTCCTGGTTTGAGAAGCCACCCTCGACATGAACGCCCGATGACACGTGCTGGAAGGCAATCGAGCCACCGTATGTCGTCAGCTCGATGCAATTGTCGCCATTGCCCAGTGCATTACAGGTCTGCGGTGCCCACGGGAAATCGCCGTTGTCGTCCATGTCGACGTAATAGGCGACAGCCGCAGCGAACCGCAGACCATTCCACTCGTTGGCAT
>WGBL01000164.1 GCA_015494375.1 Hyphomicrobiales bacterium
CTTGAAGCGGGGGCCAGCGGGGTCCAACGAGGGGGGTAGGGGAGACGAAAATGACAATCCGCCATGTTGTTCTTTCGGGGCTCATCGCCGCAGGCACGGCGCTCTCAGCCTCTCAAGCACTCGCCGCCGACCTCTATGAGGGGACTATCGACGAATACGACCAGCGATATGACCGGCGCGATTATTCCTCGCCCGCGCCTTATGATGGTGAACGTGAGCCCTATAGACGGCCCCGCCACTATGGCGCCTATGAGGACGAGCGGCCCTATGGCGAGCGTGAGGAGGGCTATGGGCGAAGGTTTGCCTGCCTCAGCAAACGTGAGATCCGCAAGAAGCTGCGTCGCCAGGGCTGGAGCAATTTCAAGGACGTGCGTCTGAAACGGGATGCGGTGGTCTTTACAGCGGCGCGTCCCAACGGCCTCGTCTATCGTTTACGGATCGACACCTGTGACGGCGTCATTCTGAGAGCCGAGCTCTTGAAGCGTCCCTATTCGCCCTATTGGCGGCGCAAGACGGCGCATTCGGACGTGCCGGCGTACTGAGCCGCTTGGTGCCGGGAGGCTGTGTCGGAAGCCGTGTGACACAAGTGGGGTTGGCGCTGCGCGCAGTGCGGCCGATCCTCGCGCATCGTCGATCCCTGCGCATGGTCCTTGGCGCGAGCCTGGCCCTGTCGGAGTCCTGGCCTCGTCCGAGGCGTTGCCTTGTCGGAGGCTTTGCCCTGTCGGAGGCTTTGCAAGTGTGCGGCCACAAACCTGCGGCCAACGCTCCATGGCTCGGAATGCACCTGGCACCCCCAACCTCTCTCGGCTCTTTCTGAGCATCCCCCCTCTTGCTATAGACCAGCCTCCTTATGGTTATGGAGCAGCCTCCTGACCGCGCCCTATGCGGCCGGGCGCGCGCAGTGACCGTGCTGTGACGAGCATCGAGAGAGGGCGGCACGAGCCCATGGAGCTGATCAGCCTCGCCAAGAACCCGGTGCCGAGCGGTGCCCGCTGTGCCGCTTTCGAGAGCTTTGACGGCACACGCCACCGCTTTGCCATCTGGCAGAAAAGCCGCGGCCCGCAGCGCGGCACCGTCTGCCTTTTTGGCGGCCGCACCGAGTTCATTGAGAAATACTTCGAGGTCGTTGCCGATCTCAGGCGGCGCGGTTTTGCGGTCGCGACCATGGATTGGCGTGGGCAGGGCGGCTCGCACCGGCCACTCAGCAACCCGCGCAAGGGGCATATCGACCGTTACAGCACCTATGACAAGGATCTCGTGCGGTTTATGCGCGACATCGTGCTGCCCGACTGCCCACCGCCTTATATGGCCCTCGCCCATTCCATGGGCGGCAATATCCTTTTGCGCGCCGCCCGCATGTCGGGTTGCTGGTTTGATCGCATGGTGCTGGTGGCACCGATGATCCGGCTCGCGCGCAATGGTTGGACCTCGACGCATGGTCTTGCGCGCGTTCTCGCCGAAGGGCTTTCTGCGATCGGGCTCGGGCGCATGTACGTTCCCGGAGCGGGCGATGCGGGTTGGGAGGACGAGCCGTTCGAGGGCAATGTGCTGACCTCGAGCCAGGAGCGATACACCCGCAATCAGGCGATTGTCGCGCGCGCGCCCGAGCTTGCCATCGGCGGGCCCACCATCGGCTGGCTGCGGGCGTCATTGCGCTCCATGAGCCTTGTCACGAGCCCCGAGTTCGTGCGCTCCGTCCGTGTGCCCGTGCTGCTCATTGCCGCCGGTGACGACCGGGTGGTGTCGTCACGCGCAATCGAGGATTTCGCCGTCCAGATCAAGCTCGGCACCCATATCGTCATTCCCCATGCACGACACGAGATCCTGCAGGAGCGCAATGAATTTCGCCAGCAGTTCTGGGCCGCCTTCGATGCCTATGTCGGCATCTGATACCGGCGCACCCCGGCCATCAGACCACACGTGCGCTGCGCTCGGCTGCGGCCAGGTTGGCATCGGCGATGACCGTCTCTCCCGCGATCATCGTCTGGCCGACGGCGACGAGCGGTGTGACCTCGGCCGGCAAATAGAGGTCGACCCGGCTGCCAAGGCGTATGATGCCGATGCGCGCGCCGACACCCACCCGCTCGCCTTCCTCAACGAAGGCAACGACGCGGCGAAAGAGCCGGCTTGCGATCTGCACCACGGCGACCTCCTGTGATCCATTGCCATCTGATTTGTGAGCCGCGCGCGCCTCGCTGGAATCGGGTGCCGCGCTTTGCGCCTCCCCATCTTGCGGCTCCACACCTTGCGGCGGGCTTGTGCGAATGACAAAGATGCGGTGCTCTTTTTCTTCCTCAGCTTCTTCTCGGCCTGGGCCGCCAACGCCGCCGACACGATGGCGGATCCGCTCGATGGTGCCGGAGACGGGGGCGCGGGTGATGTGAACATCGGCGAGTGAGATGGCAATCGAGATACGCAGGCAGCGCTCGGCCGCAAGGCCGAGGTCGCTCGGTGGCGCGAGGCGCTCGATGGCCTCAACGCGCCCATCGGCGGGCGCGACCACGAGCCCCGCGCCCTGGGGCACCACCCGGTCGGGATCGCGAAAGGTGTAGGCGATCACGAGCGTTGCCAAGGCGCCAAGCCAGCCGAGCGGGCTCCAGAGGGCAAAGAGCACAAGGGTGGCAAGGAACGCCAGCCCGATGATGACATGGCCGTCGCGATGAATGGGCTGGATGAGCGCGCCCAACCGATCGAGCAGCCCTTGGCGTTCGTCCACCTTATCAATCCCCATTTCAGCAGCGCGCGAGGAGGCCGCAACGCCCTCACGACGAGAGGCGCTCGATGACCGCGCCACAGTTGCCGAGCTTGCGCTCGAGATTCTCAAAGCCCCGGTCGAGGTGGTAGACGCGATTGATGATCGTCTCCCCCTCGGCCGCAAGGCCCGCGATCACCAGCGAGACCGAGGCCCTGAGGTCGGTCGCCATCACAGGCGCGCCCTTGAGCTGCGCCACACCGCGGACGGTCGCAAGGTCCCCCTGGAGCGTTATGTTGGCACCAAGCCGCACGAGCTCCTGAACATGCATGAAACGGTTCTCGAAAATCGTCTCACGGATGGTGCTGGTTCCGGCCGCGCGCGTCATCAGCGCCATGAGCTGGGCCTGAAGGTCGGTGGGAAAGCCCGGGAAGGGGCGCGTCTCCACATCGACCGGCTGCAACGGGACGTCGTTACGGCGAACGCGGATGGCGCCATCCTCGGGTTTGATCGCGACCCCGGCGCGCTCGAGCACATCGAGAGCGGCCTCAAGCAGCTCGGCCCGCGCGCCCTTGAGCAGGACATCGCCACCGGTCGCGGCAACAGCCATGGCGTAGGTGCCCGTCTCGATGCGATCGGGCAAGACCGCATGCCGGGCGGCCCCGAGGCTGCTTACGCCCGCAATAGTGAGCGTGCCGGTGTCGATGCCATCGATCCGGGCGCCCATGGCCTGCAAACAGCGCGCGACATCGCCCACTTCGGGCTCGCGGGCGGCGTTTTCGATCACCGTCTCGCCACGGGCAAGGCTTGCCGCCATCATCACGCAAATGGTGGCGCCCACCGACACCTTCGGGAAGATAATCCGCCCGCCCCTGAGGCCGCCGGGCGCCCGCGCCACCACATAGCCGCCCTCGACATCGATCTCGGCCCCGAGCTCGGAAAGGCCCATCAGATAAAGATCGACCGGCCGCGTGCCGATGGCACAGCCGCCAGGCATCGAGACGCGCGCCTCATGACAGCGTGCGAGCAGAGGCCCCAGGACCCAAAAGCTCGCCCGCATCTTCGCCACCAGATCATAAGGGGCGGTGGTATCGACAATCTCGCGGGCCTCGAGATGGTACGTTTCGCCGGGATGGGGCGGGGCGCCCGAACGCTTGCCTTCCATGGCGATGTCGACGCCGTGATTGCGCAGGATGCGCGCCAGAAGCGTGACATCGGCAAGGTGCGGCACATTCTCGAGCGTCAGCCGCTCGGCGCTCAACAGGCTCGCGATCATGAGCGGCAAAGTGGCGTTCTTGGCGCCCGAAATCTCAATCTCGCCCTCGAGCCGCCGGCCGCCTCTGACGCGAATCCTATCCATGATTGTTGTCTTGTCCTGGTCTGCCACGTGGCTCTGGCTTGTTGTTCTCGTTATCCACGGCCATGGTGGCATTGGTCATGGCGTCTCTCGCCATGGTCGAAGGGCTTGTCGTCTCGTTGCCGCAACGCTCCGGCCTGCGCAGCCGTCGGGCGCGCATGAGGGCCTTGCGTTTGGCCAGGTTCTCGCGCAGTGCACGCGCGAGCCGCTCGCGGCGATCGGGTTCGGCGTTTCCGGTCGAGGGCTTGGACATGGCACCTGATCCAGGTTGCTGCATCCGCGCCATTCTTCAAGCAAGAGCCAAGCCGATTTGCAAGGGGGCAGGCCGCGAGGCGAAGAGGCGGAAAAGCGAACAGGCTGCAAGGCGAACAGGCGGCAAAGGGAACACGCGGCAAAGCGAGCGTCTTCCTGCGCGATAGCTTTGCCCAGGCGGTCTGCCCTACGAGATTTCCTGCCAACTGCCATGGGATCTCCAGTCTGAGCTCCCACGCGATTGCCCTCGCGAGCCAATGGGATCGACCCGCGCCATCCCACAAGCTCCCCGCGCCTTCCCACCAGAACCGACGTCAAGAGTGGGGCCCCGCGGACTTTATGCGCTTGCGTCGTTCTGCCGCGCACATTGAGACTTTCGCATATTCAAATATGCGAATATATGTTGCGTCAGTTCACGGGCGTTCAGCCCACGGCAACTGACCTCATCCAGAACCCCGGATGGGAAGCCCGAATGGGAAGCAATGGGAGGGTTCCGATGAAGATTTTCAATCGACCATCTTTGCCGGCGGTGGCGCTGGTTGCGGTGGTCATCTCGGCGACTGCGCTGTCTGCGTTCGCGCAGGAGAAGAAGGCCGAGCCGAGCTGGGCCGACAACATGGCCAAGATCGCCGAGATGTGGGCGAAGCTCGGCCAGAAGTGGGCCGATGCCATGCCCGAGATGGCCGACCAGATCAACCAGTCGTGCGTCAGCTGCCATGCGGCCAAGGACCAGGCCTACCAGGAGCTGGCCCAATCGCTCGCCAAGTCGCTCAGCAACTCCGCCGAGGAGCTCGCAAAGCATATCGAGAAATACAGTGGCGAGAAAAAGAGCGAATAGCACGTGATCGCTAATCGTTAAATGGCGTGATCGCTCAATCTAACCCAATCCCCAAGATACAGCGGCCGGGGCGACGCCGAGCGCGCCCAACGGCCGCTGGATAAACAAACTGGGAATCACACACCCGAAACGAGATAACCAATAGCGAAACACCCAATAAGGCATGAAAGGAAATCAGCCATGAAAATGAAAAACACCATGTTGGCGCTGGCGGCGGCGCTTGCGATTGCCGGCTCTCCGGCGATGGCCCAGGACCAGGCAAAGCCCACAGCCGACTATTCGGCCATCGTGAGC
>WGBL01000165.1 GCA_015494375.1 Hyphomicrobiales bacterium
CAGTGGTACAACGTTGTCGCCTCGGAAGAAATGCGGCCACCGCCGCTGCCGGCTAGTGCGCCGTCCATCCGCATTTCTTTCCGGGGCCCATGAACACCATGCCTCTGAGAGGTTCGGGGCTATGGCTCCCCGACAATCCCGCGGGAATAGGGCGGTGCAAGATGGCACGCATTGCGGCCGCGGGATTTCGGGGACGACAACGCCGAGCGCTGCTTCCCCTTCTGGTTTCTGACTTCTGGTTTCTGGTTTCTGCCTTCTGATTTCTGACTTCCGGCTTCAGGCCTCGGGCTCGTAAGGCACCCAACCCTCCTCGCGCAAGTGCTCTTGTGGAAGGAAGCGTGTCTTGTAGCGCATCTTGCGCGAGCCCCTGATCCAATAGCCGAGATAGACAAAGCCGAGCCCCAGGCTGCGCGTATATTCGATGTGTTCGAGCACCACATAGGTGCCGAGACTGCGCGCCTTGAGCTCGGGCTCGAAGAAGCTGTAGACAAGGGAGTGGCCGTCACCCAGCCGGTCACAGAGGCAGACTGCAACGAGCCGGCCGCTCTCGACCGAGCCGCTATCGAGATCGCCTTCGCTGAGGCGGTATTCGGTGAGAAACGTATCGACGATCGAGTCTTCGATCATCATGGCATAGTCGAGGGCGCCCATGTCCGCCATGCCGCCATCGAAATGCCGCGCCTCGATATAGCGGCGAAAGAGGGCGTATTGCTCGGCCGTCGGCACCGCCTCGACGCGCCGCGCCACGAGGTCGCGATTGCGCCTGAGGATGCGCCGCTGCGAGCGCGAGGGGGCGAACGAGGCCACCGGAACACGCACCGAGACACATTCCGAGCAGCCCTCGCAATAGGGGATATAGGCGATGTTCTGACTGCGGCGGAAGCCACCCCTCAGCAGGCTGTCGATGACGGCCGGCGGCTTGTCGTGAGTGAGATGGGTGAAAAGCTTGCGCTCGAGACGACCCGCAATATAGGGGCATGGCTGCGGCGAGGTGACATAGAAGTTGGGAAATTTCTTGTTCTGGTCCGTCACGTTTACCTGGTCCTCGCTCCGCTCCCCGGCGCCTGCCCGCACTCCCATGCGCCAACCTCATACTCTCATGAGCCATTGGGCGCAGATGGGCCGGCATAATCCGCCCCTATAACCCGAAATAGTGCGGCGCCAGTAGAGAGTACGCGAGCCAGACAAGAACAATCAAGGGCGCGCCGCCAATCAGAAAGTCCCTGAAGCGGTATTGGCCCGGTCCCATGACGATCATGTTGGTCTGATAGGCGATCGGTGTGGCGAACGAGCAGTTGAGCGCAAAGATGAGCCCATAGACGAAGGGCTCGGGTGCAAGCCCTGCCGCGTGCGCCGCCTTGACCGTGATCGGCGTCATGATGGCGGCGGTGGCCTGATTGCTGAGCACATTGGTGAGGAGCGCAGCGACGCCGAAAAGCGCCGACAACAGCACCCACGCGCCATGGCCGGCAAAGAGCGCCACCACGACTTCAGCCAGAAGCGCCGCGCCGCCCGTGGCCTGAAGGGCCTCCGCCAGCGCAAAAGACGCGCCGACGAGCACGAAGATGCGGCGATCGATGGCACGCGCCGCCTGGCGTGCGTTAAGACAGCCCATGAGCAGCATCGCAAGGGCGCCGAGGAGTGCTGCAACGGCAATGGGCATGAGGCCGCTGCCGGCCAGCGCGATGGTGGCGACAAAGATGGCGATGGCGCGGCCCGCGCGGTGCATCTTGGGCACATCGCGCGACGACCACTCGAGAATGAGCAGATCGCGATTGCCGCGAAAGGCCTTGACGTCATCCTCGTCTGCCAGAACGAGGAGATCGTCACCCGCCTCGAGATGTATCTCGCTTAAGGGCTTGCGCAGCATGCGTGGGCTGCGCCGCAATGCGAGCAGCCTTGGCCCACCCGCAAGCCGGCGTCGGGCCTGCTCGAGGGTCAGGCCAACGAGCCGGGAGCCCGGCGCAATGACGGCTTCAAAGACCTCACCATGCGGAACGCCATCGTCCTCGCGGCCCCCGCTCTCGCGGCCCTCGCCCTCGCGGCTCCTGCTCCCATGGACCTCGCCCTTTTCCTCCCCATGTGCGCCGATGGCACCGGCACCCGCTGCAAGGCCGTCTTCGGGGTTGCCGAGCGCCTTGGTGAGCACCTCGCGCGTTGCGGCCAGACTGACCACATCCCCCTCTTCGAGCACGACGTTGTCGAAGGGCCGCAAGATCACCTCGCCGCGCCGGACGATGAGCCGCACGACGCGGCCCGCAAGATCGGGAAAAAAGCCGGCCTCGGACCTGAGGCCGATCCAGGGA
>WGBL01000166.1 GCA_015494375.1 Hyphomicrobiales bacterium
CAACCAGCACATTGTGATCCCAAGTGGGTCCTTTCGCTCGGCAAACCTATACCGACAAGGCCACTGATACCACCAGTTCGACCAATTCGACCGCGAGATCAAGCGATTGGGTCGAAATTTCGCCCGAATCGAAGATGTTATATAAAGGCGCGATCACGTCGGATCGGAGTTTTTCCGGAGCCCGTGCGGGATTTGTTGCTTGGCGATCCGCCTTTCCCAATATCCCGGCCCATGGCTCCCCCAGCGAGAGACGGGGGCATGAAACATGCGCTCACTGAAGGTTTTTGCAGCAATGCTCGGCGTTCTGGCACTCGCCGCCTGTAGCGGTCCCAACGGCCAGCCCACCAAGTCCGATGCCGGCCTGGCCATCGGTGCCATCACCGGCGGGATTATCGGCAACCAGTTCGGCAAAGGCCAAGGCAAGGCGGTGGCCACCGCCATCGGTGCCGTGGTCGGCGGCATCATCGGCAGCGAGATCGGCCGTTCGCTCGACGAGGCCGACCGCCGGGCTGCGGCCTATGCCGAGTACTCGGCCCTCGAGCAGGGCCAGTCAGGCGCCGCCGTACCCTGGCGCAATCCCGACAGCGGCCACTATGGCACCGTGGTCCCCGGCAATCCCTATAGGCTCGGTGGTCGCCATTGCCGCGACTATACCCACACCATTTATATCGATGGCGAGCCACAAACCTTGCGCGGCACCGCCTGTCGCAACCCCGATGGCACCTGGCGCAAGGTTTCCTAGCCCCGCGCCGAGCAGACGAATACGCCTGGCGTGCACGGAGAAGTGGTTGCGAGAGCCGGCGCGCACTTTGCGTGCGGGCGAGGGGGTTGCACGAGGTGTGAGTGGACGAGGATCGGGCCGAGCGCTGGAACAGGCGCTCGGCCGCTTTCTTTGGGCTTTGGGGCGTTTCGCACTGTCTATGATGGTTTATGGCTTATGGCGAGTAGGGTCGCGAATTGGGCGCTTCATGGCGAGGCGCGTTGGCTCGGAAACGTGGGGCTGCCGGGCCGGTGCCCGCGACAATTGAGCAAGGCCCGTTGAACGAAATTTGCCTTGCAGCGGCGCGCTCCCCCTCTTATCCCTGAGAGCGAGGGTTGAACGTCCCTAGAGCGCGAGAGCTTAATGCGTCTCATGCAAACTCAGGTATGAATTCTGGCCAGTATGATCTTTGCAGCGCCGGTGCAGCCGGTGCAAGCGACACCGCCAACCTGAAAGGTTATGCTGTCCCCAATCAGGACGTTTGCGGCCCTCGAAGAATAGCGAGCCCGCGAGCAAGAAGCCGGTGAGCGGCATTCTGTGTTTCGACGTTTCGGCGCTCCGGATCTGAGGCAAGCCGGCCATGCTGATTTGGATCATCGTTGCTCTGATCACCCTTGCGGCCCTGGCCTTTCTGATCGGCCCCCTCGTACGGGCGAACGCTGACGTGCCCGGGAGAGAGCACGACATTGCGGTCTATCGCGACCAGCTCAAGGAGCTCGAAAGCGATTTGGAGCGGGGGTTGATCACCGCCGAAGAGGCTGAGAGCGCGCGCGCCGAGATTTCCCGCCGCCTGCTGGCCGCGGCCGAAGCGGGCGAGGGGAAAGGCACAGCGCGCGCAGGCGCCGGAAGCGCCCCTCAGAAAGAGCTCAAGGAGGAAGCGCTCAAAAAGGAAAACGTCAAAGACGACGGCCTCAAAGACGCTCCTGCGGCACCGGCCGGCAGCATTTTCGGGCCATTGCGGCGCACTCCTGCACTACCGATTGCGCTCTTGGCAGTGCCGGCAATCGCCATCTCCCTTTACCTCGCCTATGGCGCGCCGGGCATGCGCGATCAGCCCCTCGGCCCCCGCCTCGCCCAATCGAAATCGCTCAAGGGCCGCCCGATCTCGGAGCTTGTCGCGCGCGTTGAGGCGCGCTTGCAGAATTATCCCGAGGATGGTCGCGGCTGGGAGGTGCTGGCTCCTGTCTATATGCGGCTCGAGCGCTATGAGGACGCCGCCCGGGCCTATGCCAATGCGCTGCGCATCCTGGGCGACTCGCCGGATCGCCTCTCGGGCTTTGGCGAGGCACGCACATTGGCCGACAATGGCGTTATCAGCGAGATTGCCCGGAAAGCGTTCGAGCGCGCCATCGCCATGAACCCCAAGGACTTGCGGGCGCGCTTTTGGCTGGCCGTGGCGCTCGAGCAGGACGGCAAGCTCGCCGCGGCGCGGGCGGCCTATCGTGAGCTTTTGAGGCTCGGCCGTCCCGACGCCCCCTGGCGGGGGATCGTCAACGAGCGCCTGGCGGCGATCGACACGAGCCGTGGCTTCTTGGGGCCGGCAGCCGACGGGGCTCCGGGCGGTGCCCCAGCAGCGGGCGCGCCGCCCATGTCGCTGAAGCCGCCCGCCGCCGGCGGCGCCGGGACCACCGTGGCCTCCAGCGCACCAGGGCCGAGCCAGGAGGACATTGCAGCGGCGCGCGAGATGAGCGCCGAAGATCGCGCGGCCATGATCAATGCCATGGTCGAGCGTCTGGCCAACCGGCTCGAGGAGAATGGCGACGATCTTGGCGGCTGGCTTCGGCTTGTGCGTTCCTATACGGTGCTTGGGCGCCGCGACGATGCGCTTGCCGCGCTCGAGAAGGCGCGCCGGCAGTTTCGCCAGGACGAGGCCGCCTTGAGCAAGATCGAGGCGCTGGCTGAAAAGCTGGGCCTGACCTCGTGAGTGACGGTGCCTTGTCAGCAGCGCCTTGTAAGTGGTGCCTTGTCAGCGGCGCCTTGGTAACGGCTTCCTGACGGCGTGCGCACGGGCACGGGCTCCGGCAGCGGTGTCGGGAATTCGCTTAGAAATCAGTCGGGAATTCGCTAAGAAACTATTGGAGCACGAATCTTCGGAGCAGAAACATTGACCCGCAAACAACGTCGATCGGTGCTCATTCTCTCAGGGCTCGGTGTCATCGGGCTTGCAGTGGGGCTTGTGCTGTTTGCTCTAAAGGACTCGATCGTCTTTTTCTATGGACCAACTGATGTGGCCGAGAAGGGGATCGGCCCAGGCACACGGTTTCGTCTTGGCGGGCTTGTCGAGGAGGGCAGCGTGGTGCGCGGCCAGGGCACCCGCGTGCGCTTCAAGGTGACCGATACCGAGCGCTCGATCCCGGTGGTCTTCGAAGGTGTGTTGCCCGACCTCTTTCGCGAGGGCCAAGGTGTCGTCGCCGAAGGGCGGCTCGACGCGTCGGGCACCTTCGTCGCCGACAGCGTGCTCGCCAAGCACGACGAGACCTATATGCCGCCCGAGGTTGCGGCCACCCTCAAGAAGCGCGGCTACTGGAAGGGCAAGGACGGCAAGGGCAACGCCGCAGCTAAGCCGGTGCCTGAGACGGGCAGCTAAGCCGCTGCCGCGCCGGGCGGTGCGGGAGGTGGTGGGCGGCGCAAATGTGCGGCACACATGTCGAGGCTCTGAAGGGATGGGAGTAAAATGATCACCGAAATCGGACACTTTGCGCTCATTCTCGCTCTGGCGGTGGCGGCGCTGCAGTTTGCATTCCCGCTTTGGGGCACCTGGCGCGGCGACAAGGCGAGTGTGAGCCTCGCAGCCTCGGCCGCCCAGGTTCAGTTCCTCCTCCTTGCGCTCTCTTTTGGCGCCCTCACCCACGCATTCGTTACCTCCGACTTCTCGGTTTCGGCGGTCTATCAATACTCCCATTCGGCGAAGCCCCTCATCTACAAGATTTCGGGCGTCTGGGGCAATCACGAGGGCTCGATGCTGCTGTGGGTGCTCATCCTTGCGCTTTTTGGCGCCGCAGTCGCCACCTTCGGCGGCAATCTGCCCGACGACCTCAAGGCGCGGGTGCTCTCGGTGCAAGGGGCGATCGGGCTCGCGTTCCTCCTCTTTATTGTGCTCACCTCGAATCCGTTCTTGCGGCTCGATCCGGCGCCGTTCGAGGGGCGCGGGCTCAACCCCATCCTGCAAGACCCCGCGCTCGCTTTCCATCCGCCGCTGCTTTATATGGGCTATGTCGGCTTCTCGATGGCCTTCTCGTTTGCCATCGCCGCGCTCATTGACGGCCGCATCGACGCCGTCTGGGCGCGCTGGGTGCGGCCC
>WGBL01000167.1 GCA_015494375.1 Hyphomicrobiales bacterium
CGCCAAGCCCACCCTGGCCGCAGTTTTCAGGAGTTCGCCGAAAGCCGACGGCGCGCCCACGTATGCATACCGCTCCCTTGTATTGCCCTTCCCCCGGCCCTCACAGGCACTCAGCGCGCCGCATCCCCTCAAAGCGGCAGCCTCTCAGAACCACTCAGTGGGGCACACGCGCCCAGAGCCGCCGCTTGGCGAGATAGAGGATGGCCGCCAGAATGAGCAAATAGACGAACACTCGAATGCCGAGCAGCTTGCGCTCCTCGAGCTTGGGCTCGGCCGCCCACATGAGAAACGCGGCCACGTCGCGGGCATACTGATCGACCGTCTGCGGTGAGCCGTCATCATATTCGACAAGGTCATCCGATAGGGGCGGGGGCATGGCGATCTGATGGCCGGGGAAGGCGGCATTGTATTGCATACCCTCGGCGAGCTCGAAGCCCTCTGGCGGCTCGTCCCGATAGCCGGTCAGCAGCGCATAGATGTAGTCGGGCCCGCCTTCCTGATAGCCCGAGAGGATATCGCGGGCCCAGGCAAGCGGCGCAAACAAGGCATGCGACGGTATGCCCCGCGCCTTGGCAATCACCGAAAGATCAGGCGGCAAGGCGCCGCCGTTGGCGGCCCGTGCGGCCTGGTCGTTGGGATAGGGCGACTTGAAGGCATCGGCGGGCTTGGCCGGACGCTCGAACATCTCGCCCTCGTCATTGGGCCCATCCAGGACTTCAAACTCGGCGGCGATTTTTTTCACCTCCTGAGGCGAGAGCTCGGGCCCGCCGCGCTCGCCGAGGTTGCGGTATTTGAGGAGCTTCATGCCGTGGCAAGACGCGCAGACCTCGAAATAAACTTTCATGCCCCGCCGCAGCTGGGCCCGATCGTAATGCCCCAGAATGCCGGAAAAGCTCCATTCCTGGCGCGCGATCACCGGCTCGTCCTCGGCCGCAAGCACCGGCCCGGCGCTCTCGCCAAGCCCTGCCACCGCCACCGCGACGAGAGCTGCGGCCACGAGAGCGAGACGGCCGGCGAGCGGCCTTCTTGATTCGGCACGCGCCAACGGCGTCTTCCAGGCTGCCTTCAGTGCTGGAATGGTCATGGCCCTGGTCATAGCCCTCCTCCCCGCTAGCGCTTTTCCGGACAGGCCGTTGCCCCCCCCGGCTCGGGCGTACCACCACCGCCTCTCTCGCCGGCGGCGCCTTCGCTTGAGCCAAGGACACTTTCGGTGATGCTCGCGGGCATGGGCTTTGGCTTCTCGATAAGGCCGACGACCGGCAGGACGACAAAGAAGTGGAAAAAGTACCAGAAGGTGCAAATCCGCGCCCAGACGAGATAGGCGCCTTCGGGTGGCTTGGAGCCGAGATAGCCGAGCCCCAGACACGTGGCGACAAAGAGCCAGAAGAACCACTTATAGATCGGCCGATACTTGGTCGAGCGCACCCGCGAGGTGTCAAGCCACGGCACAATGAAGAGCACCAGGATGGAGGCGAACATGGCGATAACGCCAAAGAGCTTGTTGGGGATGGCCCGCAGGATGGCGTAGAACGGGAGAAAATACCACTCGGGCACAATATGAGGCGGCGTCTGCAGCGGGTTGGCCCGGATGTAGTTGTCGGGGTGCCCCAGATAGTTGGGGGCATAGAAGACGAACCAGGCAAACAGCAGCGTGAAGAGGGCAAGCGCAAAGCCATCCTTGATCGTATAGTAGGGATGAAACGGCACGGTGTCCGATTCCTGGCGCACATCGAGGCCGGTGGGGTTGTTGTTGCCGGTAATGTGAAACGCCCAGATGTGCAAAACGACAATGGCCGCGATCACGAACGGCAACAGGTAATGCAGGCTGTAGAGCCGCGTGAGTGTCACGCCCGTCACCGAGTAGCCACCCCAAATCCACTGGACGATGGCGGTGCCGAGGCCATCGATGATGGAATCGAGTGACGAGAACAGATTGGTAATGACGGTGACCGCCCAATAGCTCATCTGCCCCCAGGGCAGCGAGTAGCCCATGAAGGCGGTCATGATCATGACCAGGAACAGCATCACGCCCAGGATCCAGACAAGCTCGCGTGGTGCCTTGTAGGAGCCATAGTAGAGGCCACGGAAGATGTGGATGTAGGCGGCGAGGAAGAACATCGAGGCACCCACCGCATGGGTATAGCGGATGAGCCAGCCCCAGTTGACGTCGCGCATGATGCGCTCGACGCTGTCGAAGGCGAGGGCGTCGTTGGGCTGATAGTGCATGGCCAGCACGATGCCGGTGATGATCTGGACAGCAAGGCAAAAGGTGAGGATGCCGCCAAAGGTCCACCAATAGTTGAGATTGCGCGGGGTCGGGAAGGCCGCGAAATCGGCGGCCATGCGAATGATGGGCAGCCTCTGGTCGAGCCAGCGCTCGATGGCGGTGCCTGGCTGATAGCTCGATTCGTGATGCACCATGGTTCAATCCCTCAGGCTGGCATCAGCCGATCTTGATCATGGTCTCGGAGGTGAAGTTGTAGGGGGGAAGGTCGAGGTTGCGTGGTGCCGGGCCTTTGCGAATGCGCCCAGCGGTGTCGTAATGCGAGCCATGGCAAGGGCAGAACCAGCCGTTATAATCGCCCTTCTTGTCGCCAATGTTCTGGCCCTTCGGGATACAGCCGAGGTGGGTGCAGATGCCGATCAGTACCAGCCATTCCTCGTGGCCCTTCTTGGTGCGGTTGGCATCGGTGGCGGGTGCGTCGGGCGGCAGCTCAGGATTGCGTGCATAAGGGTCGCGCAAGTCCTCGAGCGGCGTCTGCCTGGCCTGCTTGATCTCGGCCGGTGTGCGGCGGCGAATGAAAACGGGCTTGCCCCGCCAGAGCACTGTGATCGCCTGGCCCGGCGCAATGGGCGCGAGGTCCACCTCAATGGCGGCGAGCGCCTGGCTTGAGGCGTCGGGGTTCATCTGATCGATGAGCGGCCACATCGCCGCGGCGCCCCCGACCGCCACGAATGCGCCGCTGGCAACAACGAGGAAATCGCGGCGTGTCGGTTCGTCTTCAACAGCTGCAGCCATAGGCTCTCTCCTCAAGCTGTTGCCCCAGTCATCGAGCTGTCGATCTCATCGATTGAGCGCCAAGCGGCGCCTACCTGGATCCCAATTCGGCCCCGGCATATGCCCCTGGCAAACCCCGAGTTGCGCCCGCTCGCCACGAAGCCGACCACAGTCCAAAGAAACGCAATACCGAAACCGTTAAGAGAGGCACCCTCGAGGGTTGCGACAAGGCGCAGCCTCTGGGCCTCTTTCGAGCAATCCTTGGGACTTGGCAATAGGCAAATTGGCGCAATGCCCGGTGAGCGTCCAGCAAGCGGTGGATGAGCGTTTGAGCGGTGCAGTTTTGCCGCACTCGCGCTGAGGGGGATGTCGGCAAGGGGCCGTGCGGGGGCTTGTCGTGCGCCGTCAGTCATGCATTGATGCGCGCGAAAATGCGCGCAAAACCCCGGGGGCGGGATGTCCGAGGACGCCGGCCAATGGACGTTGAAAACCAATGAACGATGAAAAGACGAACGAGCGCAAGGTGTCTCAAAAGGTGCCTCAAAGCGAAAGCGGCACCGTCCTGATCACGGGCGCGGGGCGGCGTATCGGCCGCGCGCTCGCCCTGGCCTTTGCCGAATGGGGCTGGCGCGTCGGCGTCCACTATTGCGCTTCGGCGGAGGGCGCAAATGAGACCGTTGCGCTTATTCGCGCGCGCGGCGGTGTGGCGGAGGCCTTTGGTGCCGACCTCACACGTCTTGACGAGGTTGGCAACCTCGTTCCGCGTTGCCGCGAGGCGCTCGGCGACGTCGGCTGCCTTGTCAACAATGCCTCGGAGTTTCTCGAGGATACGATCGCAACGCTTGCGCCCGAGCAGTGGCAACTGCACATGGACTTGAACTTGAGGGCGCCGGTCTTCCTGGCAAAGGCGTTTGCCGCCGCACTGCCAGAGGGCGCGATGGGCAATATCGTCAACATACTCGACCAGCGGGTTTGCCGCCCGACGCCCTACTTCTTTTCCTATACCATCTCGAAGGCGGGGCTTTGGGCCGCGACCCAGACGCTGGCCCAGGCGCTCAGCCCGCGCATTCGCGTCAACGCCATCGGCCCCGGGCCCGTGCTGCCGAGCATCTATCAGACCGAAGAGCAGTTTGCCCGCCAGTGCGCCGCAACACCGCTCGGCCGCGGCACAAGCCCCGAGGAAATCGCCCGTGCCATTCGCTTTGTTCTTGACGCCCCGGCGCTCACCGGGCAGATCGTTTTGCTCGACGGTGGCCAGCACCTCGCCTGGAAAACGCGCGATGTGATGGTCGAGGGCCCGGCGGCCACGGGCGAGAGAACAGACGCGCGCAACTCGAGCGCAACTCGGTCAGACACTTGAATTGGGGGCGCCGGAGGCAATCGAACGGGTGTCGGAGGAGCAATGAGCAAGCAGGATGCGCCGCGCAGGTTCCCCATAGCCGATGCACTCTCGGGCACCCGGCACGTTTTTGTCCGCGAGCTCGAGCTGATGGCGACCGTCGGCGTCCACGAGCACGAGAAGCGCGCGCCGCAACGCATTGTCGTCTCGCTCGATCTGACAGTGCGCGATGGCGGCGCCTTGCCGAGTGATCGCCTCGACGATGTGGTCTGCTATGAGCGCGTGGTGAGCCGCATAAAGGAGATTTGCGCGGCCGGCCATGTCAATCTCATCGAGACGCTCGCCGAACGCATGGCCGAGGCGGCGCTCGAGGATCCGCGCGTGCTGGGGACGCGGGTGCGCATCGAAAAGCCCGATGCCTTTGCCGATTGCCGCTCGGTGGGAATCGAGATCGAGCGCCTTCAGCCCCGCGTGTGAGCCAAGGCCCCCAGTCCTCTAAAGCAGTGCTGGCTAGCAGTGGGTGTGAGTCATCCTATACGGAGCAAGTACGGAGCAAAATCGTAGAACGAGATTCTATCGACGATTCGGCCATCCGCGTTGTGCGCTTTCAGCTCTGCGAGAGGGGCAAATCCACGTCGGCAAAGTTGGACGACGCGAGCGCGGAATAAATCTCATTCTCTCTCACTCTCAATGGCAAGTTGGCTCGAACTCTCAAAGCGCTCCGACGCCGAAGGGCCCAAGAGCGCCGACGAAGCCAAGAGCGCCGACGACGCCTCACAACAGCCGATCGCCCACGGGCTCCTGAACCTCGGGGCTGTCGTTGCGCGGATTGTTGAGGGCTTGGCTCACGGGGATGGCCTCGAGGAGATCGTCGGGGGCGGGCCCGAGCAGGCTTTGCGCCTCCTCAGGCCTCGTCGTCCGGTGGTCCATCCAGGCATCGAATTGCTCGGGCGACAGGATTGCCGGCATGCGGTTGTGGAGCGGGGCGACGAGGGCGTTGGCTTCAACCGTGATGATCACCATGCTGTCGATCTCGCTGCCGTCGGCCCCCATCCAGCTCTCCCAGAGCCCAGCAAAGGCCATCGGCCCACCCGCCCTGGGGCGGATGAGATAGGGCTGCCTGTCGCCCTTGGGCCCCGTCCACTCATAGAACCCGTCCGCCGGCACCAGACAGCGGCGATAGCGCATGGCGGCGCGAAAGGAAGGCTTCTCGCGCACCGTCTCGGCGCGGGCGTTGATCAGCATCGTGAAATTGTCGGGATCCTTCACCCAATGGGGAATGAGCCCCCAGCGGACGAGTGCAAGCTCGCGCTCGCTCGCTGGCTCTCGCTCGCCTTCTCGCACCCGGTGGCCTCCTCGCTCCCGTTCGCCGTCTGCACCTTTTTCCCCCTCCCCTTCGCGCGGGCCGCCCACGCTCTCGCGCACGATCGCTACCGGCTGGCTCGGCGCGATATTATAGCGCGGCGGGAAATTGGCGCTGTTGCGATAGCCGAAAAGCCGGCGAACGGCTTCGGGCGGTGAAGTGAGGCTGTAGCGTGAGCACATGATCGACGGTCTGCGGCTCAGGTCCTGCTTCGTCTTGACGGCTCCGCGATCGGCCAGTCTCGTGCGCGCCGCCTGTCCGAACTCAATCCAGCAGTCTTATGAGCGCGCCGATAAACGCCGCCTGTCCGAGCAACAGCCCGAACAGCCATTTCAAGATGTCGGCCTTAAGTTCCGCCAACCGCAGGTCCAAATATTCTCTTGTCAGCACACTTTCACCAATTGATCCAATTGACGCTTCACCAGCAGGTGTAAGCGGCTACTTGGCATAGCACACCGCCTTGACGGCCGCGACGACGTCATCCGCGCTCGGGAGCGCGAGGCGCTCGAGGTTCGCCGCATAGGGCATGGGCACATCGGCGCCCGAGACCTTGGTCGGCGGGGCGTCGAGATAGTCAAAGGCGCGGGCCGTCACCTGCTGGCAGATTTCGCTCCCCACCGAGCAGACCGGGAACGATTCCTCGACTGTTACCAATCGGTTGGTCTTCTTGACCGAGGCCACAATGGTGTCCAAGTCCATGGGGCGGAGTGTGCGCAAGTCGATGACCTCGGCCTCGATCCCCTCGCCCGCAAGCGTCTCCGCCGCCTCGAGCGCATAGACGAGCCCGCGCGAGAACGAGACAATCGTGACGTGGTCGCCCTCGCGCAGCACCTTGGCCTTGCCGATGGGCACCAGCCAGTCGTCGAGCTTGGGCACCTCGAAGCTCGTGCCATAGAGAATTTCGTTCTCGAGAAAGACGACCGGGTTGGGATCGCGGATGGCCGCCTTGAGGAGCCCCTTGGCATCGGCCGCCGAGTAGGGGGCGATCACCTTGAGCCCCGGGATGTGGCTGTACCAGGCGGCAAAACACTGGCTGTGCTGGGCGGCGACGCGCGCAGCGGCACCGTTGGGCCCGCGAAAGACGATCGGGCACTTGACCTGGCCGCCCGACATATAGAGCGTTTTCGCCGCCGAATTGACGATCTGGTCAATCGCCTGCATGGCAAAGTTCCAGGTCATGAACTCGACAATCGGCCTCAAGTCGGCAAAGGCGGCGCCCACACCGATGCCGGCAAAGCCATGCTCGGTGATGGGGGTGTCGACGACACGGGCCTCGCCGAACTCCTCGAGCAAGCCCTGGCTCACCTTGTAGGCGCCCTGATAGGCGCCCACCTCCTCGCCCATGAGAAAGACGCGCGCGTCGCGGCGCATCTCCTCGGCCATGGCGTCGCGCAGCGCCTCGCGCACGGTAAGTGTCACCATCTCGGTGCCGGGCGGCACCTCGGGCTCGGCGGTGGTCCAACCCTTGGCCGCGGGTTTGCGCAACCCTTCAACTGCTCGGCGTGATACCGAAGGTGCGCTCTCGGCCACCGC
>WGBL01000168.1 GCA_015494375.1 Hyphomicrobiales bacterium
CTTGGCAGTGGGCCCGGCCGAAGGGAGCTGGCGGAGCCGACTTGGCGGCGGGCCCGGCAGAGGGAAGCTGGCGGACCTGAGTTGGCGGAGCCGACTTCGAGAACCCGATAAGAACCCGATCTGGTATGGGGGAAGTTGAATGGTATTGACGGGGGCCTTTTTCTATCTTTTTTCCGCAGTGCTCATTGCTGCGGCAGTGATGGTGGTTGCGAGCCGCAACCCCGTCCATGGCGTCCTCTTTCTCATCCTCGCCTTTTTCAATGCCGCAGGGCTGTTCGTCCTGCTTGGGGCCGAGTTCCTCGCCATGGTGCTCGTCGTCGTCTATGTCGGCGCGGTGATGGTGCTCTTTCTCTTTGTCGTCATGATGCTCGATGTCGATTTCGCCGAGTTGCGCGCGGGCTATGCCAGCTATCTGCCCATCGGCGCGCTCATTGGCGGCATTCTGCTCATCGAGCTGGTGCTGGTGGTGGGCTCATGGGTGATCGACCGTCAGGTGGCGGCAAGCCCCGCGGCGCCCACACCCATCGGCCTCTCGAACACCGAGGCGCTCGGCCGCATTCTCTATACCCAATATGTCTATTTCTTCGAGGTGGCGGGGCTCATCCTGCTGCTGGCAATGGTGGGGGCCATTGTGCTCACGCTCCGGCACAAGGAGGGCGTCAAGCGCCAGAGCATCGCCGAGCAGGTCGCGCGCACGCCCCGTAGCGCCATCGAGCTGGTGACACTGGCGCCCGGCACCGCCCAAATCCCCGAGCCCGAGGGAGAGCGCTGATGGAGATCGGTCTCGGCCACTATCTTGCCGTCGGCGCCATCCTCTTTACCATCGGCGTCTTCGGCGTCTTTCTCAACCGCAAGAACGTGATCGTCATCTTGATGTCGATCGAGCTGATGCTGCTTGCGGTCAATATCAATCTGGTGGCGTTCTCGGCCAGCCTCGGCGATCTCGCCGGGCAGGTGTTTGCCCTCCTCGTCCTCACCGTTGCCGCGGGCGAGGCGGCGATCGGCCTCGCCATCGTCGTCGTCTTCTTCCGCAAGACGGGCTCGATTGCGGTCGATGACGTGAGTGTCATGAAGGGCTAGGCGTAAGGGGCTGTGTGGAACAAAAGGGCTTGTGGGTGGCGACACGGCGTGCACACGCCGCACACACGCCCGTGCGATGTCTGGAGGCCCGATCGCTCGCAAGCGCCTGCAGAACCGGAAAGGCTCAGGGGGGCGTCCCTAGATGTATACTGCGATTGTCCTGCTACCACTCGCCGGCGCCGTGATCGCCGGTTTTTTCGGGCGCATCATCGGCGCGCGTGGCGCCGAGATGGTGACCACCAGCCTGCTCATGGTGGCGGCCGTGCTCTCCTGGATCGTCTTCTTTCAGGTGGGCGTTGCCGGCATGCCCGACAAGGCGGCGGTCCATCTCTTCTCCTGGCTTGTCTCGGGCGCGCTCGACGTCTCCTGGCGCATCCGGGTCGACACGTTGACCGCCGTCATGCTGGTGGTGGTAACGACCGTCTCGGCGCTCGTTCACGCCTATTCCATCGGCTATATGCACCACGACCCCTCACGGCCGCGGTTTTTCGCCTATCTCTCACTCTTCACCTTTGCCATGCTGGTGCTGGTGACCTCGGACAACCTGCTGCAGCTTTTCTTCGGCTGGGAAGGGGTGGGGCTCGCCTCTTATCTGCTCATCGGCTTCTGGTACGATAAGCCCGAGGCCAACGCCGCCGCGATCAAGGCCTTTATTGTCAACCGCGTGGGGGACTTTGGCTTTGCGCTCGGCATCCTCGGTGTTTTCGTCGTCTTCGGCAGCCTCTCGTTCGATGTCATCTTTGCCGCCGCCGCCGATCAGGTGGGCAAGACCTTCCAATTCCTCAGCTGGGACGTCGATATTCTAACCACGCTCTGCCTTCTCCTTTTCATGGGGGCCATGGGCAAGTCGGCCCAATTCCTGCTCCACAC
Organism: Hyphomicrobiales bacterium; assembly: GCA_015494375.1. GTDB lineage: Bacteria > Pseudomonadota > Alphaproteobacteria > Rhizobiales > S144-23 > S144-23. The sequence goes on from WGBL01000168.1 coordinate 1,951, forward strand.
CTGGCTGCCCGACGCCATGGAGGGCCCGACGCCGGTCTCGGCGCTCATCCATGCCGCGACCATGGTGACGGCGGGGGTGTTCATGGTGGCGCGCCTTTCGCCATTGTTCGAGCTCAGCGCGACAGCGCTCACGGTGGTGACGGCCGTCGGCGCGATCACCGCCTTCTTCGCCGCCACGGTGGGCCTTGTTCAGAACGACATCAAGCGCGTGATCGCCTATTCGACCTGCTCGCAATTGGGCTACATGTTCGTGGCCACTGGGGTCGGTGCCTATGGCATCGCCATCTTCCACCTCTTCACCCATGCCTTTTTCAAGGCGCTCCTCTTTCTGGGGGCCGGCTCGGTCATCCACGGCATGGGCGATGAACAGGACATGCGCAACATGGGCGGGCTCAGACGGCTCATGCCCTGGACCTGGGCCTTTATGCTCATCGGCACCCTGTCGCTTACGGGGTTTGGCATCCCGGGGCTTGTCGGCACCGCGGGGTTCTATTCCAAGGACGCCATCATCGAGGCGGCATTCGCCGGCCACAACCCGGCAAGCGCGCCGGCCTTTTACGGCCTCGTCGCCGCCGCCATGCTGACGGCGTTCTATTCTTGGCGGCTCATGTTCATGACCTTTCACGGCCGCTCGCGAGCGGCGCCCGAGGTGCTCAAGAAGGTGCACGAGTCGCCATGGGTGATGCTCGGGCCCCTCGTTGTCCTGGCGCTCGGAGCACTGGGGGCGGGGGCGCTTGGCTACAACCTTTTCGTCGGCGAGGGCCAGGCCGGGTTCTGGCGCTCGGCCATCTATACCGCGCCGGGCAACGAGGTGCTCCATGAGATGCACAACGTCCCCGCTTGGGTGCGGCTCGCGCCCACGGCCATGATGATCGCGGGCTTTCTACTCGCCTATCTCTTCTATATCGCGGCGCCCGCGTTGCCCGGCCTTTTCGCCCGCGCTTTCCGCCCTCTCTATCTCTTCCTCCTCAACAAATGGTATTTCGACGAGCTTTATGACTGGCTTTTCGTGCGCCCTGCGCTCGCCCTCGGCCGCATGCTGTGGAAGACGGGCGATAGCCGCATCATCGACGGCCTCGGCCCAGACGGGATTGCGGCCCGCGTCCAGCAGGTCACCCGCGGCGTCGTCAGGCTGCAATCGGGCTATGTCTACACCTACGCCTTTGCCATGCTCATCGGCCTTGCGCTCATCGTCTCCTATTTCTGGGTGCCGCAACTGATCGGGGCGTCGGCTGGCCTTGAGGGAGGGCTCCGATGATAGCGACGAGCGATCTGCCGCCCCTTCTTTCGATTGTCACCTTCCTGCCGCTGGTGGGGGCGCTGTTCATCTTCTTCACTCCGCCCGAGGCCGACAGCAACGCCCGCTGGACGGCGCTCTGGACAACCCTCATTACGTTGATCCCGGCGCTTCTGTTGTGGTGGCTGTTCGACCCGACAAGCGCAAAGTTTCAGTTCGTCGAGGAGCGCGCATGGCTCGGTGGCACCATCAAATACAAGATGGGCGTCGACGGCATCTCGCTTCTCTTCATCGTGCTTACGGCGTTCCTAATGCCCATCTGCATTCTGGCGAGCTGGGATGCCATCAAGGTGCGCGTCAAGGAGTACATGATCGCCTTTCTTGTTCTCGAGACCTTGATGATCGGCGTTTTCTCGGCCCTCGACCTGGTGCTCTTCTATCTCTTCTTCGAGGGCGGGCTAATCCCCATGTTCCTCATCATCGGGGTCTGGGGCGGCGAGCGGCGGGTCTATGCGAGCTTCAAGTTCTTCCTCTATACGCTGCTCGGCTCGGTGCTGATGCTGCTTGCCATGCTCGCCATGTATCTCCACGCCGGCACCACCGACATCGAGGTCTTGCTGCAGACGAAATTCCCGGCCGAGACGATCTCGCTCCTGGGGCTCGAGGTGAGGGGCGGCATGCAGACCTTCTTGTGGTTCGCCTTTCTCGCCTCCTTTGCCGTCAAGCTGCCCATGTGGCCCGTCCACACCTGGTTGCCTGATGCCCACGTCGAGGCGCCGACGGCGGGCTCGGTGGTGCTTGCCGCCATTCTCCTCAAAATGGGGGGTTATGGCTTCTTGCGCTTTTCAATCCCGATGTTTCCGGTGGCCTCCGATCTCTATGCGCCCTTCATCTTCGCCCTCAGTGTGATTGCCATCATCTACACCTCGCTCGTGGCGCTGGCGCAAGAGGACATGAAAAAGCTCATCGCCTATTCGTCGGTGGCGCACATGGGCTTTGTCACCATGGGCCTCTTTTCCTTCACGACCCAGGGGCTTCAAGGCGGCATCTTTCAGATGCTCAGCCATGGGCTCGTCTCGGCGGCACTCTTTCTCTGTGTCGGTGTCATCTACAATCGATTGCACACGCGCGAGATCGCCGCCTATGGCGGACTCGTCCACCGCATGCCGCTCTATGCCTTCTGCTTTATGGTTTTCACACTGGCCAATGTCGGCCTGCCGGGGACGAGCGGCTTTATCGGCGAGTTCCTGAGCCTCGTCGGCGCCTTTCGCGTCAACACCTGGGTGGCGTTCCTTGCAACCACCGGGGTCATCCTTTCGGCGGCTTATGCGCTCTGGCTCTATGCCCGGGTGATCTATGGGCGGCTCGAGAAGGCAAGCCTCAAGAGGCTGCTCGATCTCGATGGGCGAGAGATCGCAACGTTAGCACCCCTTGCTGTCCTTGTGGTGCTGTTCGGCTTCTACCCCGCTCCGCTGCTTGACGTTTGCGCAGTCTCGGTCAAGGCGCTTATCGACAATTACCAGGCCGCGCTGGCGGCGGCGGGGGGCGGGGGCGCCGAGCTTGCGCTTGGCCCCTGATATCATACTCGCGGGTGGCGGCCAGGAGATGCCTGCGCTCGAGTGGAGACGACAAGGCAAGGGGCATGACCTGAGGGCGGCAGGGCAGAAATTAGAAGCCAGAAGCCAGAAATCAGAAGGGGGGCGCGACGCTCGGCGTTGTCGTCCCCGAAAGCCCGCGGCCACAGCGGCTGCCATCTCGCACCGTCTTTGCTCTGCGGGATTATCGAGGACCCATAACCCCGAACCTCTCAGGGGCAAGGTGGTCATGGCCGGATAGAAATGCGGATGGACGGCGCGCTTGTGCCGGCAGCGGCGGGGGCCGCATTTGTTCCGGGGCGACAACGTTTCGCTGCGGGAACTCCTCTC
>WGBL01000169.1 GCA_015494375.1 Hyphomicrobiales bacterium
AAAGAGCACCTTGGAGAGGCTGCCCGGAGTGATCGCGCCGAGCTTCTCGGCCAAGGCAACCGCCGGTTCAGAGGTGTAGCGTCGGGGCGCGAAGGTGAGCGCGTCGAGCTGCTCTTTGATCGCCGCCCGGAGGCGTGGATGCGCGTAGCCGATGTGATGGACGTTGTTGCCATGGAAATCCATGAGGCGCCGCCCGTCGGCATCCTCGATATAGAGCCCCTCCGCGCGCACGACCGCCCCCAAACAAGGCGTTGAGAGCGACTGATGGAGGAATGCGGCGCTGTCGCGCGCAATGAGGCGTTGAGAAGTCTTGCCGACCCGCTCCGCCAGCCACTGCGCGCGTCGCGTGGTCCGATTGACATCGCTTTCGGATTGTGGCGGCTCGGCCATCGCTCACCCCCTGCTGCTGGTGCCGCGCGCGGCCGGGGCGCCTAGCGCTTCCGCCAGGCCTGGGTGGTGCGCTCGAGCCCATGGCTTGCCGCGGCATGGAGCACGCGCACGATGGCACAGGCGAGCACGATCATGGTGCACATGGCGGCTGCCGGCGCGACATCGCCGGCATCGTCCATGTTAAGCGCCGCGATCGAGGCGAGCGTCGTCTCGGGCGCATAGAGGAAGATGACGGCCGAGACCGTCGTCATGGCATTGACGAAAAGATAGATCGAGATGTCGAGAATGGCAGGCAGGCACACGGGCACCGTCACCTTGAGAAAGGTCTTCAGGACCGGCACCTTGAGCGACGCCGAGACAGACTCGAACTCGGGGTCCATCTGCTTGAGCGCGGTCATCGCCGTCAGGTGGCTGACGGTATAGAAGTGCGCAATGGTCACGATCACAAGGATCGTCATCGTGCCATAAATCACGCCGAGCGGATTGTCGGGGTGGTTGAAGAAGAAAATATAGGCGAGCCCCAGGACCATGCCCGGCACCGCCATGGGCAGCATGCAAAGAAACTGGATGACATTGCGGGCAAGCCGGAAGCCCTTCACCTTCTCGACCATATAGGCACCGGTGAAGATGATGATGGTGCCGAAAAGCGCCGTATAGCCCGCCATCCTGAGCGAGTTCCAGTAGGCCTCCCAGCCGCCCCCATCCATGACGTCGAAGTTGTAGTTGTTAAGGCTCAAGGACATGTTGTAGGGCCAGAAGGTGACAAAGGAGGCAAAGACCGCCATCCCGAGAATACCCAGGATCATGAAGGCGATGAGTGCGCAATAGGCGAACATCGCGCGATCGAAGAGTGCACTCGGCTTGGGTTGGTAGGGCACCGAGGAGGAGGTGATGAGCGCCACCTGACGCCGCTGGACGATGCGGTCGGCGACAAAGGCGATCACCGCCGGAATGAGCAGAACCACGCTCACGACCGCGCCCATCTCGAAATTCTGTTGGCCGATCACCTGCTTGTAGATATCGACGGCAAGCACATTGAATTGGCCGCCGATCACCTTGGGGATGCCGAAATCGGTGATCACCAGGGTGAAGACGACGAACACTGCGCTCACCAGGCCGTACTTGATGGCGGGCAGCGTGACGGTGAAAAAGATTCGCGGCTTCGAGGCCCCAAGGCTGATCGCGGCCTCGTAGATGCGCGCGTCGGCCGTCGCCAGCGCCACAATCAGGATCATCATGGCATGGGGGAAGGTATAGAACACCTCGCCCATGACGATGCCGATGGGCCCGTAGATGCTGTTGCCCATGAGCAGCCAGGTGATCACGCCCTGTTTGCCGAAAAGATAGACGAACGAGATCGCCGGCAGGAGTGAGGGCGCCAGCAGCGGAAAGAGCGCAATGACGCGAAAGACGCCTTTGGCACGCATGGCGCTGCGAGTGAGCGCATAAGCATAGACGAATGCGAGGCTCACCGTGATGATAGTGGAGATGACGGCGATATAGAGGCTGTTGTGGATGGAATAGGAAAGCGCGGGTGTTGCAAAGTATTCCCTGAAGTTGGCAAGTCCGACGAAATTGCCGTCCGGGTCTTGGACGCTCTTCGACATCATGAAGTAGAGGGGCAGGAGCACGACAACGAACATCCAGACCCCGACGAGGACGACAAAGGCCCGCATGATCCAGTCGTCGCGCGAGAGCCTTTGCGTGACAGCGGCAGCAGGAAGACCTCTTTGGGTTATCACAGCGTCGGTCATGGGCGCAGGAACCAAGAATTCAGCTCAATGTAACTCATGACGATAACTCACAGGCTGCCTGCCGCATTGCGAGCTCTCAACCGGGCAGTGAGCGCCTCACTGCTTGCGAAAGAGCTTTCGGCTCTCAGAGCATGTCGCCCCATGTCGCTCCATCTCGCTCCTTGTGAATCGCCTCACCGCTCTTGGAACACGATAAGGCGGTCCGCAGGCAGCCAGACGCGCAGCGAGCCGCCTTCTCTAACCCCCAGATCCTTGACAAGGTTGATGGAGAAATCGGCCTGTATGGCATCGCTCGCATGCCCGCCGGGCAGCAGGCGGGCGCGGTAGAACGAGCCCAAAAACTCCATCTCATGCACAGTCGCATCCATGACGTTGCTCTCTCGCCCATCCACATTGCGCGCCACGATATCCTCGGGCCGAATACAGACGAGCACCTCGGTGCCGGGCGCGACCGTTGCGGGCATGTTGGTGGTCTCGAGGGTGTGGTTTACGATCTGCACCCGGCCGTCTCCCGCAACACGCCCTTTCAAGAAATTCATCGAGCCGATGAAATCTCCGACAAAGGGCGAAGCGGGATGGCGATAAATCTCCTCGGGCGTGCCCACTTGCTCGATCACGCCATGGTTCATGACAACGATCCGGTCGGCCATGGTCAGCGCCTCTTCCTGATCGTGGGTGACCATGATCGTCGTAACATCGAGCTTGGCCTGCAGCGCCTTGATCTCATGTCGCAGATAGGCCCGCACCTTGGCATCGAGCGCACTCAGCGGCTCATCGAGCAGCAAGAGCCCCGGCGAGGTGGCGAGCGCGCGGGCAAGCGCCACCCGCTGCTGCTGACCGCCCGACAGCTGAGCGGGATATTTGTCTCCCTGATCGGGCAGCCCGACGAGCTCGAGCAGCTCGGCGACGCGGGCGCGGATCTCCTGGCGCCCGAGCCCCTTGTTCTCAAGGCCATAGGCAACGTTCTTTTTCACCTTGAGGTTCGGGAAGAGGGCATAGGACTGAAAGACGATGCCGAAATCGCGCTCGGACGCAGGCAGACTGGAGATGTCGCGCCCCGCCTGCTCGATGCGCCCGCTCGTCTGTACATCGAGCCCGGCAATCGCGCGCAAGAGCGTCGTCTTTCCGCATCCCGAAGGGCCCAGGAAACAGACGAACTCGCCATCGTAAATGTCGAGGGAGACATCGCGAAGCGCAGTAAAGTCGCCGAACTTCTTAGTCAGGTTCTCAATCCGGAGATAAACCTCGCGCGACGCTTCGGGCCGCTCTTCGGGGAGCATTCCGCGCCGTGCTTTCATTTCGACCTCGTTGGCACTCACCCCGCTTGCCGCGCGGCCGATGATTGCTGCGTCCTGTTTCATGCCGCCGTTCCTGAATGCGCAAACCCGCCCCCTTTGGAGGTCTGAGAGGGCGGACATCTGAGGGTGCGGACGTCTGAGGGTGCTTGCCTTCCGTCAAACCGATGCTCTTGAGAGAGCGCCGGCCATGGAGAAGGGGACACCCGCCCGGATCGCAATGGGCCATCCGGGCGGGTTAACGTTGGTGCCGGTTGCACGCTCGCCCTCGGCAGAACGCCCGGGCTCAGACGACAAGGCTACTTGGGCTCCGACTTCGAATCATAGCGCCTCTGCCATTCGGCCAGAATGCGCTTGCGGTTCTTGGCCGCCCAGGCGAAGTCGTTCTTGATCATCTTGGAAAGCGTTTCCTTGGGGAAGTACTTGACCGGCTTGGCGATGCCCGGAATGGCCACCACCGCATAGGCCTCGTTGTACATCCGCATGGCTTTCTCGCTGATCGACCAATCGACCAGCTTCTTGACGGCATCGAGCTTCTTGGTGCCCTTTATGATGGCCGTTGCCTCCATGTCCCAGCCGATCCCCTCTTCGGGAATGATGATCTCGATGGGCGCGCCCTTGGCCTTGGAGCGGGCGCCGCGGAAGGCGAACGAGATGCCGATGGTGGTCTCGCCGGCGGCCGCGAGCTTGCAGGGTTTGGAGCCGGAATGGGTGTAGCGCGCGATGTTCTTGTGGAGCGCGTCCATGTATTTCCAGCCGCCCTCCTCGCCGAACATCTGCAGCCACGACGAGACATCGAGAAAACCCGTGCCCGAGGAGTTCGGGTTCGGCATCACGACATGGCCTTTGTAGACGGGCTTGGTGAGGTCCTTCCACGACCTCGGCGCCGGCACGCCGTTCTTCTTGCCCTCCACCGTATTGTAGCAGATGGCCGCCACCCAGGCGTCCATCCCCACCCATGTGGGCGGATTGGCGCTGTCGCGGAACTTGGGATCGAGCTTCTCGAGCCCCTTGGGCGCATAGGGCAAGAACATGCCTTCGTTGCCGAGCAGCATGAGGCTGGTCGCCGCCAGACCCCAGACCACATCGGCGCGCGGGTTGTTCTTCTCGGCCAGGAGCTTGGCGGTGATGATGCCGGTCGAGTCGCGCACCCACTTGATCCGGATGTCGGGGTGGTCCTCATTGAAGCGGGCAGCGTATTTCTTGAGGTCCTCGGCCTCAACCGCAGTGTAAACCGTAATCGTCTCAGCAACCGCGGCTGGCGCCAGAAGGGTTGGTGCCAGAACGGCCGCCCCGAGGATGGTCAGCCATCGGCTTGCCCGCCCCCGGCCCCATTGGCGCTTCCACTCAAACCCCCGTTGCCGTTTTCTCTGAAATTGCATGTGTTCCTCCCAAGATTGCCGCGACACCCCCATGGGGGCCGCAAGCATCGATGGTCTTGTTGTAGTCGTCCATGAGGCGCGACCGCCGGCGATCCCGCCCCTTCCAATAGGACAACGAACGCGCCGAGATTGCAATGGGCTTCTTGGATGATGGGTTTACGAGCCGAGCGCAAATGGGCGACCCGGTCCTGGAGAAACGTTGAGGGACGAGGGCGGTGGACGAGGGCGGTGGGCGTGGGGCTGTGATGCGCGCTCTAATGCGCGTTCTGTGGTGAGGGGCGCCGCGTCGGAATGGGCGAGGGCACTCTAACAAGCTAACAAGCGAGGGGATTGCGAGCTCACCAGTTCTCGAGCTCGGCGGCACCGATAATGGGCCCGTCGTTGCCCCGCTGCAAGAGGACGGTGCAACCGTCGATCCCTTTGGCCATGGCATGGATGCCGCTCACGCGGATGGTCTTCGCCCTGCCGTTCCAGCTCCCGATCTTTCGCAGTTTCCGCACGATATTGTAATAGCGCAGCCGCCTCCCACCATTTTCGCCGCGCTTGATCGCCACCTCATCGCTCTTGCGGACGAGGGCGAGCCAGACGGTTGCCGAGCGCACGGGTGTGTATTCGTTGGCCTCACCCGCCTCGATGATTAACACGTCGCCCTCCAAGCGGAGTGCGATCGGCACGCGGCCCGCGGCAAGACGACGGTTGGTCTCGGCAATGGCGCGCTCGATCTCCCACTGGCGGCTGCCCACCGCATGGGCAAGGCCGTTGACGACCACTTGCGGCGTATAGACCTGGCCGTCGCCACGGGCGCGGGCATAGGCGCGCTGGCGGGCGCTGAATTGGGGGCTGGCAAAGGTGTCCTTCCAGCCGAGGTAATCCCAATAATCGACGGGAAGCGTGAGCGCGATCACATCGTCGCGATCCACATAGCGTTTGAGGAGGGCATCGGCCGCCGGGCATGACGAGCAGCCCTGGCTGGTGAACAGTTCGATGACCGCCTTGAGATTGCCCGCCGAGGAGGCGCCGGCCCAGGTCGTGCCGCCAACCGGCCCCAGCGCGAGGGCCGCCACGAGCCCCACAAGCAGCAGGCCCGCCCGAGCCCGGGCGGTCGCTGCCAATATCGCAAGCGTCTGCCTTCTCACCTCATCGCCCCGCCATTACCGTTTCACCTCATCGCCTTGCCTTGGAAGTTTCACATCGCCTCCCTACCGCAGGGTTTCTCGCCCTGCCTTCCTGCTTTCCCGCCTTCCTGCCACAGGCTCGGCGCTCACCACAGCGGACAGGTGCGGAATGCATGGTCGACCCGACCCTTGTTGCGCTCCGATTATCTTTTGGGCGGCCCGCCATTGCCAGTCACGATCGGTTGAGTCTGCAGGCGCTCCAACTCGCGCATTCGTAACCCCCGCGCAATCTCCTGGTCCGCACTCGCCTCCTGGTCTCTACCGCCGCATCCACTGTTGCCGCCTACATGCGCTCAAGACGGGGCGCCCGCCAGCTCCCTCAAGACATAGGCCAGAATGCCCCCGTGGCGGAAGTAGGCGTGCTCATCCTCGGTGTCGATCCGGCACAGTGTCTCGATCTCCCTTGTGCTGCCGTCGGCAAAGGCGACTGTCACGGGCAGCCGCGCCTTCGGCCGAAGCCCCTCGAGGCCGCCGATCGAGATCAACTCATCGCCTTTGAGGCCGAGCGACTGCCACGACTGGCCGTCTGTGAACTCGAGGGGCAAAACCCCCATGCCGATGAGGTTGGAGCGGTGAATGCGCTCGAACGAGCGGGCGATGACGGCCCGGACGCCGAGCAACATCGGGCCCTTGGCGGCCCAATCCCGGCTCGAGCCGGTGCCGTATTCGGCCCCCGCCAGCACCACCAGCGGCACCCCCTCCTCGCGATAGCGCATGGCGGCATCGTACATGGTCATCTGCTCGCCGGACGGCCAATGCCGCGTATAGCCCCCTTCGACATCCTCGAGCATCTGATTGCGGATGCGGATGTTGGCAAAGGTGCCGCGCATCATCACCTCGTGGTTGCCGCGCCGCGCGCCATAGGAATTGAAGTCCCTCGGCTCGACGCCATGGGCGATGAGATAGCGGCCTGCAGGGCTCTCGGGCACAATGGCGCCGGCGGGCGAGATGTGATCGGTCGTGATCGAGTCGAGAAAGAGGCCCAAGATGCGGGCGCCTTTGATGTCTCTCGGCGGCTGCGGCTCAGGCTCAAGCCCCTCGAAATAGGGCGGCCGCTTGACATAGGTGGATTGCGGGTCCCAGGCGTAGGTGGCCTCGGCTCCCGAGGGGGCCGGAAGCGCTCGCCAATGCTCGTCGCCCTCAAAGACATGGGCATAGCGCTCACGAAACATCTCCTCGTTCACGGAGGTGCGGATGAGCTCGGCCACTTCTTTGGCGCTCGGCCAG
>WGBL01000170.1 GCA_015494375.1 Hyphomicrobiales bacterium
AACCATCACCGCACGCGCGCCCAGCGGTCGCGCGTGCGGTGATGGTTGGCGCCGAACGGCGGCGCAGGGAGCTCGACGACAGGGCGCGTGAGGTGCTTTTCGGCCAGCGCGCCCGCCGCTGAACCGCCGCGCGTCGGGGCACGCGCGACTTCGCCAAACCGCTCGCCACATGCTAAGCCTCGTCGCGTAACGAGAAAGCGCTGGCGAAGTGCCGCAACGGCATAAATACAGAACCCAAAAGTTGTCAGTGCGCCGGTCGCCGGCGGGCAATGGCAACAGAGAGGCGCATGGTGCCATCTGCAATTTCAACCTGTCGTGTCAGACACCGGCGCTCAAGTCTTTGAGCCTTTAAGGACGGTCGAATCCGGGTGGAGCGAAACGACATGGCGCAATTGGATGCCGGCCCCCGCTTGCTCATCCGGCGGCTGCGCCAGATTATGGCGGAGCCCGGGAGCGGCCAGTCGCGGCTCGATCGCGTCGTCCGCGAGATCGCCCGCCAGATGGTCGCCGAGGTCTCCTCGGTCTATGTCCGCCGCCAGGACGGCTCGCTCGAGCTCTATGCCACCGAGGGCCTCAACCCCGAGGCCGTCCACAACACACACATGAAGCGCGGCGAAGGGCTCGTGGGCCTCATTGCCGAGCAGGCCAAGACCATCAATCTGCCCGAGGCGCGAAGCCATCCCGCCTTCTCCTATCGCCCCGAGACGGGCGAGGAGGAATATCACTCTTTTCTCGGCGTGCCGGTGCTCAGGGCGGGCCGCGTGCTCGGCGTGCTGACGGTGCAGAATCGCACCCGGCGCCACTATACGAGCGAGGAGGAGGAGGCGCTCCAGACGACGGCCATGGTGCTGGCCGAGCTGCTCGCGTCGGGCGAGGTGGCGGGCGTCAATGATCAGCGCTTGGGCGGCTCGCTGGTCATATCGGGGCTCGTGCTCTCGGAAGGAATCGCCCTCGGCCATATCGTCTTGCACGAGCCGCGCGTGGTCGTGACGCAGCTCGTCTCGGATGATCCAGAGGGCGAGCGCGCGCGCCTCGATGCGGCCATCGGGCAGCTGCGGGCGACCATCGACAAGATGCTCAGCCGTGGCGAGATCTCGGCCAAGGGCGATCATCGCGAGGTGCTCGAGGCCTATCGCATGTTCGCCCTCGATCGCGGCTGGGCGGCGCGCATGCGCGAGGCGGTGGCGCGCGGACTTACGGCCGAGGCGGCGGTCGAGCGGGTGCGCAACGACACCCGGGCGCAAATGCTCCGTCAGCGCGACGCCTTCTGGCGCGAGCGCTTTCGCGACATCGACGATCTCTCGGATCGGCTGCTCCGGATTCTGGCCGGCAAGACCATGACGGCGGCCGAGGAGGAGATTCCCGAGGACACCATTCTCGTCGCCCGCACCATGGGCCCCGCCGAGCTTCTCGATTATGACCGCGCCAGGCTGCGCGCCCTCGTGATCGAGGAGGGCGGCCCCGCCAGCCATGTCGCCATCGTCGCCAGGGCGCTCGGCATCGCCGCGCTCGGCCAGGCCCGCGGTGTCATAGAGGCGGTTGAATCGGGTGATGCGGCCATTCTCGACGCCGAGAGCGGCGAGCTGCACATCCGCCCAAGCAGCGACATCATCGAGGCCTATGCCGACAAGGTCCGCTTCCGCGCCCGCCGCCAGAAGGCCTATGAGAAGCTGCGCGCCAAGCCTGCCGTCACCAGGGACGGTTGCAGGATCGCGCTCAACATCAACGCCGGGCTCAAGGTCGATCTTGCCCATCTCGCCGAGTCGGGCGCCGATGGCATCGGCCTCTTTCGCACCGAGCTCGAGTTCATGGTCTCGGCGACCTTCCCGCGCCGCGAGCGCCAGACCGAGATCTATGCCCGTGTGCTCGAGGCGGCGGGCGACAAGCCGGTGACGTTTCGTGCACTCGACATCGGCGGCGACAAGATGCTGCCCTACTTCCGCCATGCGCCCGAGCAGAACCCGGCACTCGGCTGGCGGGCCATCCGCATGTGGCTCGATCGCCCCGGCCTCTTCCGCGCGCAAATCGGCGCCTTGTTGCGCGCCGCCTCGGGGCGCGAGCTCCGGGTCATGCTGCCGATGATCGCCGAGGTGGCAGAGTTCGACCGCGCGCGCGAGATCGTCTTGCGCGAAAGTCGCCATCTCGAGCAGGTGGGCCGCGAGCCGCCGAGCCGCATCCTGCTCGGCGCCATGGTCGAGGTGCCGGCGATCCTCTGGCAGCTCGAGGCACTTTGCGAGCGGGCCGACTTTCTTTCGGTCGGGAGCAACGACCTCATGCAGTTCCTTTTTGCGGCCGATCGCGGTAATGACCGGGTCGCCGATCGCTTCGATCCGCTTTCGCCCGTCATGCTCCGCGTGCTCAAGGAAATCGTCGAGGTGGCCGCGCGTCGGGAGACACCGCTCACCCTGTGCGGAGAGATGGCCGGCCGGCCGCTCGAGGCGATGGCGCTCATTGGGCTCGGCTACCGCTCAATCTCCATGGCGCCGGCCAATGTCGGCCCCATCAAGGCTATGGTGCGCTCACTTGAAGCGGCACCGCTCGCCCGCTATCTGAAGGCACTCCTCGACGCTGGCGAGGCCGATGTTCGAGGCGCGCTGGAGCGCTATGCCGAAGAGAATGGCGTCGCGCTGCGTGTGCCGTTTGACAGCAAAAAGGCGCGCCAGGAGTGATGCCATGGTGGCCGCCTCGGGGGCGCGTGCACCAGGTCGCCGAGGGCAGTCGCCACATTGACGAGAGCAAGATGAGCAAGACATTGGCTCTCGCTTCCAGAGACGGAAAAATGGTTGCCATACCGGAGGAACGATTGGAACGACTGCTGGCGCGCTGGCAAAGCGTGCAGGAGGCGCTGGCCAGCGCCCCCGATCAGCAGACGCTCGTCAAGCTGTCAAAGGAGTTCTCCGAGCTCGATCCGATCGTTGCCACCATCCGTGCCTTGCGGGCGGCGCGAAAAGAGCGCGACGATCTCGCCGAGCTTGCCGCCGCCTCGCAGCCGGACGAGGAGATGCGCGCGCTTGCCCAGGCCGAGCTCGTCGAAACCGAGGCGCGGATCAGCGCCCTCGAGCAGCAACTTCGCGTCGCCCTCCTGCCAAAGGACGCTGCGGATGAAAAAAGCGTCATCATCGAGCTCAGGGCCGGCACCGGCGGCGATGAGGCGGCGCTCTTTGCCGGCGATCTCTTTCGCATGTACCAGCGCTACGGCGACATGAAAGGCTGGAAGACGGAAATCATCAGCGCATCCGAGAACGACCTTGGCGGCTATCGCGAGATCGTCGCCAGCATCACGGGCAAGGGCGCCTTCGCCCGCCTCAAGTTCGAATCGGGCGTGCACCGCGTCCAGCGCATTCCCGTCACCGAGTCGGGCGGGCGCATCCACACCTCGGCGGCGACCGTGGCCGTGTTGCCCGAGGCCGAGGACATCGACATCGAGATCCGGCCCGAGGATATCCGCATCGACACCATGCGCGCTTCGGGCGCCGGCGGCCAGCACGTCAACACAACCGACTCGGCCGTTCGCATCACCCATCTGCCGACCGGTATCGTGGTCACCTCGAGCGAGAAGTCGCAGCATCAGAACCGCGCCCGCGCCATGCAGGTGCTCCGCTCGCGTCTCTATGACCTCGAGCGCCGGCGCGCAGCCGAAGCGCGGGCCGCCGAGCGCAAGGGGCAGATCGGCTCGGGCGACCGCTCAGAGCGCATTCGCACCTATAATTTCCCCCAAGGTCGGGTGACCGACCATCGCATCGGGCTGACGCTGCACAAGCTCGAGCAGGTGCTCGCGGGCGAGGCGCTCGATGAGCTGATCGACGCCCTCATCACCCACCACCAGGCGAGCCAACTCGCCGCCATGGACGAAGGCGACAATGCCTGATCGCACCTTTTTCTCCGCCCACACCCGCACTGCACCTGTGGACCCTGTCCCCGAGATGCCCGAGAGCCCACGCGACGGGGCCCCGCGCGACGAGGCTCCACGCGACCAAGCCCCACGCGACAAGGCTCCTCTCGACGAGCTCCCTCTCGACGAGCTCCTTCCCAGCAAGGGAGCCGACACCGTCGGCGCTGCCCACCGTGCGCTCTGGGCCCGATTTCGCAAGGCCGGCATCGAAAGCGCCGAGCTCGACGCCCGGCTGCTGGTGGCGGCTTTGACGGGCCTCAGTGCGGCGCAGGTGATCGCAAGCCCCGAGCGAAAGTTGATGCCTGCCGAGCGCCGGGCCCTCCTTGCCGCTGCAAGGCGGCGGCTCGCGCGCGAGCCTGTCTCACGCATTCTCGGTCGCCGCCAATTCTGGAAGGGCGAGTTTCTGATCGGACCGGCAACTCTCGATCCGCGCCCCGAAAGCGAGACGCTCGTGGCCGCAGCGCTCGCGCTGCTCGAGGCCCAGGGGCGCCGCGAAGCCCCCCTCAAGATCGCCGATCCGGGGACGGGCTCTGGCGCGCTTCTCATCTCCCTCCTCGGCGAGCTCGCAAATGCAAGGGGGCTCGGCACCGATCTGAGCCCGCCGGCGCTTGCGCTTGCACGCCAAAACGCTGAGCGGGCCGGTGTCGCCGCGCGCGCCGCATTCGTCGCCACCTCATGGCTTGAGGGAGTTGAGACGAAGTTCGATCTCATCGTTTGCAATCCCCCCTATGTCGCGCGGAGCGAAATTTCGCGCCTCCCGCCTGAAGTGCGCGACCACGATCCCACCCTGGCGCTCGACGGCGGAGCGGACGGTCTCGACGCCTATCGCCAGATCGCGCCCCAGCTCCGGGCGCGGCTCGCGGATAGGGGCCTCGTACTGCTCGAGGTTGGTGTGGGCCAGGCGCCGGCGGTCGCTGCACTTCTTGCCGAGCATGGGCTCGAGTCGCTTGCAGCAGAGGCCGCAATTCTGCGCGATTTGTCTGCGAGACAGCGTTGCCTGGCAGCAACGATCCGTGGGCAGTTGCAAAAAGGGGTTGGAAACCACCATCGTTCACGCTAGGCTTTTTGTCGGACGGAATCACATGAGCGCGCCGGTCAAGAAGGTTTTAACGAACTTCTGACAAGTCTGACAGGCGGGGTCGACAGACGGGGCTGGCAGGGCTGGCAAGTGGAACTGACCGGCTGACCGGAAGGGTTGGCAGGCGGGGCGGTAAATCTGACAAGCCGGGTTTGACAAGCCAGACAGGCCTGAGACGTCGGACAAACATGATGGGTCAGACAAACCCGATCTGAGAGGCGAACCTGATACGTCAAACAAGCCTGACAGGTGAAGGGAAAATCTGATACGTCAGATTGAGAGACCCTGATACGTCAGACTGAGAGACCCTGATACGTCAGATTGAGAGAGTATGAGGGCGCGCTCTCGCCTCGGGGCTGGTGTCGTGACTGCCGCCGAGGCCGCCAGGATTGCTGAGACCGCTAAGACTGACTGCAGAGGCCATTATTGGGGCCGCTCAGGCCGCTCCGATTGGCTGAAGCCGGAAGAGTTGCGGGAAGAGGGTAGCTGGCCAAATCCAATGGTCGATTGCGGTAGGCGGCCATGTGCTTGGGCTTGCCGTTTGCTCGGGGCTCTGGTTCCACAAGACAGTAAGACGGCTGTCCTCGGGCCCTTGGCTCCACAAGGCGGCAAAACGGTTGTCCTCTTCAGGCTGCGGGCCTTCGGCGCCGCACGAAGCGTAGTCTAGAACGCGCGCAGAGCATAATCCGGAGCATTTGCGTTGCGGGCTCGAACATGAAGCGGCAGCGGGTTGCAGCCTGGAGCTGGAAGCCGGAAGCCGGAAGCCGGAGGGGCAAGGGGGCCAGCACTTGGCTGGTCAAGGGCGTCGAAACGATTGTTGAAAACCTCAAACAGTCAGAGAGCCCGAAACTGTAACCAGCTTAAACCTCGAAAACCTCGAAACAATTGTCTTAAACAGCGAAGGTTGTAAGTCCATGAAGCCTATGAGGCAAGGACAACAGAACCGCAGGGGGCGCGGTCGTGGGCGTAAGCCGCAGAACCCGCTCACCCGCAATTTCGAATCGAACGGTCCCGATGTGAAGATCCGCGGCACCGCCGCGCATATTGCGGAGAAATATATTGCCCTCGCCCGCGATGCGATCTCGAGCGGGGACAAAATTATGGCGGAGAATTATCTCCAGCATGCCGAGCACTACAACCGCATCATCGCCGCCGCGCAGGCCCAATTGCAGGGCGCGCCGGAAGCGGTCAATGGTGCGGGCGGTGCAGCAAATGCCCAGCCGCGCCAGCCTCGCCAGCGCCGCAGTGACAGTGAAGCGGAGGAAACGCTCGCCGCCGCCCCGGCCGCTATCTCTGCCGAGGAGCCGATAGACAAAGACGTCTCAGAGGCTGAGACCGGCAACGAGACGGATCAACCCGAATTGAAAACCACCGAGGACGCGAACCGTTCTGATACCGCCGAGCAACCCGCTCGGGCCCGGCGGCGGCGGACACGCACAACCAACGGCCGTAGCCGGCTCTCGCGTGCGAGCGACAAGGAAACAAGAAAACAGCCTCGCCCACAAGCCAACGGCCAGGAACAGGGCGAGGCCTCCGCTGACGGAGAAGCCAGCGGTGACAACGTGCTGGCCTGAAAAGCCATTGCCATTAAGCCAACCCGGCGGCGGCTAGGGCTCTTGTGTTGTAATTGAATCCCTACACCCCCCGGTCTGCAAATTCCCAAGTCTGCAAGAATGTGCGGCTGTGAGCGTCGTGCTATAGTGGCGCCCGATGCCGATTTCCCTGTTTAGCGAAGTTGCCGAGGCCGAGAGGCTGTTTGAGATTCTTATAGCCCAAGTTCTCCGGACCAAACGACAGGCCGGCGACTCGACAGCCCACTACTGGATGCTTGGACGCAAGGAAAGCTTTCTGCGCAAGCAAAGCGCTCCATGAGCAAGACAATAGCGCTCGACAAGCGAGATACATGAAACGAGACAGGCGAGCAAAAATCGTGGCAACGCTCGGGCCCGCAAGTGCTGCGCCCGAATTGATGAGGCAATTGATCGACGCGGGCGTCGATGTCTTCCGCCTCAATTTCAGCCATGGCACCCGCGAGGAGCACGCCAGGCATTTCGAGACCATCCGCAAACTCGAAAAGGAGCTCGCGCGGCCGGTCGGCATCCTGCAAGACTTGCAGGGACCGAAAATCCGCATCGGTCGCCTGGCCGATGGTCCCGTTCATTTGGCGCCTGATGAGACCGTCACCTTCTCACTTCAGGGAGAGGGGCGCGGCAAGGACGACATACCGCTTCCCCACAAAGAGATTTTCGAGGCCATCTCGCCGGGTGATCGGATCCTCATCGATGACGGTCGCCTGCGCCTCGAGGCCAGCGAATGCAACGACGAAAGTCTGCGCGCCCGCGTGATTTACGGCGGCGAGCTTTCCGACAACAAGGGCGTCAATCTGCCCGACACGGTGTTGCCGCTGTCGCCCCTCACCGACAAGGACAAATCCGACCTCGCCTATGGCCTTGAGCTTGGCATCGACTGGGTGGCGCTCTCGTTCGTGCAACGGCCGAGCGATGTGCTCGAGGCCCGCGAGATCATCGGCGGCAGAGCCGGCATCATGACCAAGATCGAAAAGCCGGCGGCCCTGGCGGGCATCCACGACATCGTAAAGCTGTCGGATGCCGTCATGGTTGCGCGCGGCGATCTCGGTGTCGAGGTGCCGCCGGAGGATGTGCCGGGCCATCAGAAGGAGCTCGTTCGCGTCTGCCGGCTCTCGGGCAAGCCGGTGGTGATCGCCACGCAGATGCTCGATTCGATGATGCATGCGCCCGCGCCGACACGCGCCGAGGCCTCGGACGTGGCCACGGCCATTTACGACGGCGCCGATGCCGTGATGCTCTCGGGCGAGACGGCGGTCGGCGACTATCCACTCGAGGCGGTCACCTTCATGGATCGCATCATCCGGCGGACGGAAAACCATTCCGATTACCGCTCGATCATCACCGCGCTCGAGCCCACGCTCGAGCCGAGTGTGCAACACGCGGTCTCGGCCGCGGCCGCCGATGTCGCCGCCACCATCGGCGCCACGGCCATCGTCGCCTTCACGTCAAGCGGCGCGACGGCCCTAAGAATCGCCCGCCAGCGGCCCAGTGTGCCCATCCTGGTTGTCACCACCGATGCCAGAATTGTGCACCGCGTGGCCCTGCTCTGGGGCGCCCACGGTGCGCTCAGCCCACAGATCGAGAGTTTCCGCGAAATGGTGGACATCGCCACGGCACGTGCCATCGAGGAGGGTTTTGCCAAGAAGGGCGATCGACTCGTGATTGTTGCCGGCGTGCCGTTCGGCGTTGCCGGCTCGACCAACAATCTGCGGGTGGTCGAGGTGTGATCCGGTTCTCCTGGCCCCGTTTTCGAGATCGTTTGCGCGCCCGAACCGCGCCCTTACGGCCAAATCGCATCGAGAGGAGGGGCGCCGGTTGTGCCCGACGAAACCGGAATAAGGGGCAGGACGAGACGGTGCGATCGGGCAGTCGCGCTTCCAGGTCTCAAACCCGACATGCGCGGCATTCCTGATGGCGCCTGACACAGGACGGCATTTGTGAGTTTGCGGCTTAGAAGGAGAATAACGACAAGAAGGACACCAACGACTGGAAAACAAT
>WGBL01000171.1 GCA_015494375.1 Hyphomicrobiales bacterium
AAATGAGAGCAAGCCGGCATGAGGCGCCGCAAATCCGGGCCCCGTGCGCTTTGGCGTCGTTTGCCGACAAGCACCTCCGATACCAACGTCGGCGATACGGCTTCGCTCTCGACTCACGTCGTCTCCTGTTAAACGGGGTGGGCCCTGAGGGGTGCAAGACCGCCCATGATTCGCTATCTTTGCGCATAAGCAATACGAATAACCGACGATATGGAAGCGATGAACCAGGCGAAGCGTAGTGATCACCTAAAGCGTGGCGATCAACCAAAGCGTAGTGATCACCCAAAGCGTAGTGATCACCCAAAGCGTGGCGATCAACCAAAGCGTAGCGATCAACCCGCGGCCGATTCGCCCACCAGCCAGTGCGAGCTGAGCGCCGAGGCCACGCTCGAGCGGCTTCTGGCCAAGGCGCGCGGCCGCCTGCCGAGCGAGAGCGAGGCGCTTTATGACGCCGCCCGCGAGGCGATCGAGGAGGCGCGGGCGCTTTGCGGGGGCGCGGCGAGCAATCCTGCAAGCGAGCCTGCAAGCGATCTTGAACGCGCACGGGCGCAATTCGAGCGCTGGCGCGCCATCCACAAATACATCCACCACCATCCCTATCGCGACCGCAAGGGCATCAAGCGCAGCGAGCAGTGGCGCGACGCCCTCGAGGAGATCCGCGATCTCGGCGATGAAGAGCTCATCGAGTGGGTTTGCCTGCAGATCGAGGTTGCGCAAAACCTCGAGCGCGGCATCCAGGACATGCGCCCGCGCAAGTTCGGCCCCACCTTCCTCGTCATGCTCGAATATGTGGAGAACCGCAAACGCAAGGCGCTCGCTGTTCTGCACTGGGCCGAGGCCGGCGAGCGCGAGGGGGTTTTTGTCGTCAACTCCGACTGGCATGCGCGCACCCACCAGATTTTGCGCGCCCACGGCCTCGAGGAGACCGACGAGGACGGCAACCCGGTGCTCACCAGCGACCCCATGGCGCGCAACTGACGGTTGGCAGAGCGCCCCCAATCGTGGCATTTCTCGAGCGCCCGCCTCATCGCCATGGAAATCGAGGTGTCCATGCGGGCCATTGAGGCGCCGATGACTTCATTCGGGGTGGATCAGGCCCATGACACGCACTCAAAAGATGGCGCGCCCGGCCGCCGGCGCGCGGCCCGCGGGCGGCTCGGACGTGCTTGCGGCGCGGGCCGCACACGGGCGCGTCATTCGCGATCTCTTGCCCTTCGTCTGGCCGGCCGACCGCCCCGATCTCCGGTTGCGTGTGGTGCTGGCGTTTGTTGCGCTTGTGGTTGCAAAGCTTGTCACCGTCGCGGTGCCGATTGCCTACAAGCTCGCCGTCGACTGGCTGACCGCCTATGCCGGCAGCGTCGGTGGCAGCGGCATTGGCAGCGGTGCTGCGGGGCTGCCTGCGGGCGGCACGGAGCCCCCGGAAGCCCTGGGCGCGGGCAAGGGCCCGGCGAGCCTCTTCGGCCTTGGCGTCACCGCCATGGTCATCGCCTATGGCGTCGGGCGGGCGGCGATGGTGGGCTTCACCCAGCTGCGGGATGTGCTCTTTACGCGCGTCGGCCAGCATGCGGTGCGGGCGCTCGTCACCCGCACCTTCGCGCATCTTCACCGGCTCTCGCTCCGCTTTCATATCGAGCGGCGCACAGGCGGCCTCAGCCGGGTGATCGAGCGCGCCATCCGGGCGATCGAGCTCATCATCCGCATGGGGGTGCTCAATACGATCCCGACGATTCTTGAGGCGAGCCTTATCGCCGTCCTACTCGCCTACTATTTCGGAATCGAGTTCGTCGTCGTCATCGCCATCACCATCGCGCTCTACATCTGGTTCACCTTCAAGGCCAGCGAGTGGCGCATCGGCATTCGCCGCGAGCTCAATGAATCGGACACCGAGGCCAACTCCAAGGCCGTCGACAGCCTCCTCAACTACGAGACGGTCAAATACTTCGGCAACGAGGCCCACGAGCTCGCCCGCTTCGATCGCTCGATGGCGCGCTACGAGAAGGCGGCGATCAAGACCTACTACTCGCTTGGCATTCTCAATTTCGGCCAGGCGGCCATCTTCTCGGTGGGGCTGACGATCTGCATGTGGATGGCCGCCCAGGGGGCGCTTGCAGGGCGGCTCACGGTGGGCGATTTCGTGATGGTCAATGCCCTGCTCATCCAGCTCTATATGCCGCTCAACTTCATGGGCATGGTCTATCGCGAGATCAAGCAGGGGCTGGTCGATCTCGAAACCATGTTCGCACTGCTTGATGAGAACCCCGAGATTGCCGACAAGCCCGGCGCCAGGCCGCTCTCGGTAAAGAAGGGCGAAATCCGCTTCGAGCAGGTCTCGTTTGCCTATGAGCCCGAGCGCCCCATTCTGGAGGACGTGAGCTTTGAGGTGCCGCCCGGGCACATGGTCGCCATTGTCGGGCCTTCGGGCGCCGGCAAATCGACGATCTCGCGTCTTTTGTTTCGCTTCTATGATGTCACGGCAGGGCGGGTTCTGATCGACGGTCAGGACATCCGCGACGTGACACTCGCCTCGCTCCGCCAGGCGATCGGCGTCGTGCCCCAAGATACGGTGCTCTTCAACGACACCATCTATTACAACATCCTCTACGGCCGACCCGATGCGCGGCCCGAGGAGGTGTATGAGGCGGCGCGGCTCGCTCAGCTCGACGATTTCATCCGCAGCCTGCCCGATGGCTATGAGACCATGGTGGGCGAGCGGGGGCTCAAGCTGTCGGGAGGCGAGAAACAGCGTGTCGCCATCGCCCGCACCATCCTCAAGGGACCGCCAATCCTCGTCCTCGACGAAGCGACGTCGGCGCTCGACAGCCACACCGAGAAGGAGATCCAGGACGCCCTCGAGCGGATCGCCCGCGAGCGCACGACGCTGGTGATCGCCCATCGGCTCTCGACCATCGTCCATGCCGACAACATCGTCGTGCTCGAGAAGGGACGCATCGTCGAGCAGGGTAACCACGGCGCGCTGATGGCCCACGACGGGCTCTATGCCAGCATGTGGAACCGCCAGCGTGAGGCCGAGGAGGCGCGGGCCCGGCTCGCCGAGGCCATGCGCGAGGCGGGCCTCAAGGCGCCATCGCTCCTCGATGGGCCTGTTTAGCGGGCGATGGGCCTATGTGGGAGGGGCCTAGCGCACCTCCTCTGCGGCCCAAGTCTTTCGACGCATGCGACCCGGCCGCCAGAAACCGGAAGCCGGAAGCCGGAAGCCGGAAATCAGAATTCAGAAGCCAGAAACCAGAAGAGGGCCCGGTGCGCGGCGTTGTCGTCCCCGAAAACCCGCGGCCGCAATGGGTGCCATCTTGCACCACCTCTCCCCCGCGGGATTGTCGGGGACCGATAACCCCGAACATCGGAGCCGCTATCGGGCAGGGCGTCAAATTCTGTGTTGGTGTGACCATTTGGGCCTGGGGACCGGCCACCGCAGAAACTTTATCCTGCACTCATTCTTGTCTCGACTGATAAGCTTGTGCCGAACGTAATGTTATAACATTATACCAAGTCGGAAGAGACGAATCCTGGAGAAGAAGGAACACAAGCGCCAATGTGATCCCACTGAAACTTCCGCCGCGCCGTCACGCGCCGCACGGCTGGCGAGGCCTTGCTGGCACCAAGAGGGAGGTAAAGCTTGACTGTTCAACTGGTCCAGCACGCTGTTATGTTATAACATTATGGGCGGTCAAGGAAGGCGAAGAAGGGCGGGGGCAACCGGGCGTGTAA
>WGBL01000172.1 GCA_015494375.1 Hyphomicrobiales bacterium
ACCCTAATCAATCGTCTCAAGGCATTTGCCCAAGAGAGCGCCAATTATCGAGCAAACGGTGGGGCGTTAGGCCCGTGGCAACAGCGGCCCGCTCAGTCGCATCAGTCGCAGTAGGTCACCCAACGGCACCTGTTGTGGACATGACACTTTTCGTAGCCGTATTTCCAGCGGCAGTGCTCGACCGGGCGGCAAACGCGCTCCTTGTAGCAGGCGGGATGACCGGCCCGCGCCGCGCCCGCCAGGATGGCGGCACCGATGATCGCAGCCGCAATCCCCGCCGCAACACGGCCACGGTGGCGCTTGTGACGGATCCTGATGATGTCGTCACTGGCCTGTTTGGCCATCTCGTTGACGCTGGCGGTAATGCCCGGGGCCAACAACGAGGCCGCTTCGGCTCTGCTCGCCGTCAGCTGTCCAAGCCCGAGAGTCAGAGCAAGCACGGTGGTCGCCAGAATCAAGCGTCTCATGGTCTCATCCTTTCCAAGCTATCCAAAACCCTTCGACCCCGGAGATGGGTGTCGCTCCCTTGCTGTCGCGATATCCCAATTGCGATATCGCAGTCTTGCTCATACCCCCGGCGCTCACTGGCGGCCCGGGCGCCGGGACACCAGTTGGTCGTTATCATAGCAGTTTTGGTTCAAAGTGCGACCGGATTTGCCTTGAAGAACATATGCAAACCATGTGCAAGCGCTCTATGAACGCTGTCGAGCGGCCAGGATGCGGCGTCCTCATGTTGTGGCGTTGTCGAGATAATGAAAACCGGTGCCGTAGACGACGACCTCGACACCGCCCTCGACCACGGCGGGATGAGAAATCCGCACCGCCACAACGCCGTCATAGCCTTTGGCGCGCGCCTTCTCGTCAAGTGTCTCGAGGGCGGCGGCGATGGCTTGCTCGATGAGCGTCTCATAGCGAGTCATCCGGCCGCCGAGTGTGTTCGTCACCCGCTCGCGCAGATCGCGAAGAATATTGGCGGCATAGACCGCGGTTGCAAAGATGAGCTCGCCCTCGCGGATGGGGCGCCCCTCGAAGCGCTCGATCGTGTGAAGCGTCATGTCTCGAAGTCTCGTCCCGCACTCGCGTCGTTCACGCTCGCCTCGCGCATTCCGAGGCGGAGCCCTTTCTCAGCACTGAGGCTTTTCTACGGTTTTCAATATAGCGGAAATCAGGGCATACGATTCCGATCACGCCTGGGGCTCGCGCCGCCGCCGGTGACGTCCGCCGAACAACAGCCGATTGAAGATCATCAGCACAACGAGGGCAAGGATCCCCGCTGCGATGACCGCGCGCGGGTACTTGATCCAGATGAGCCGCGGCGAAATCCGGCCATCGATGGCAAGACGGACATCGCCCGCCATGGCCAGAAGCCCGAGCGGGCCATTTGCGCGCAGCATCATCTCGAGTGCCGCCTCCTGGTCGGTACTGGCCAGAACGCTATTGCGTACACTGCTGTCGGCGAGAAGCCGCATCTTGTGCGGATTGTCTGCAATCGCCGCCACAAACTGCCCGCGCCCTTCCTGCCCGAGTGCTTGCAGATAGTCCGACAAAGCCGCGAGCTCGGCATGCGATAGCGCCCTCGCCAGCTTGAGCAGGCGCTCTTCGGGTAGCGCGAGCAGAACGAGGCGCCTTTCGCTGTCGAGGCGGGCGAGACGCACGATGGCGAGGCGGTCGTCGAGGGCCAGCAGTGTCTCGAGCCCGGCCCGCGTCAGCTCGGCGGGCCGCACCAGACGATGAATCTCATAGCGCACAACCTCATCGAGGCGTTTGCCGGCAAGCTGGCGCCATTCGAGCGCGGCACCGAGCGAGCCCGTGTCGGCGGCAATCTCAAGCGCTGTGTCGGGCATGCGCTTGACCGCCTCGTCAAGGGTGCCGTCACGCAGGCGCGAGCGCACGCCCGCCTCGCCCTCCTTGGCCAAAACGATTTGCACAATGCGGTCGACACGCGGCAGCTGCTCGCGCCCGACACTGGCCAGGAACGCCTTGAACGGCGGATGCTTGGCGGCTAGCTCGACGACCTTGGTGTGGGCCTCTCGGAATTCGCGCCACACTTCGAGGATGCGATCGGCGGTCCTCGTTGCGAGCTCGTCAACATGGGCCGACATCTGCTCCTCGATGGCCTTTGTGAGCTCGGCTTTGACAGTTTGCTTGGCGCTTTCCGATTTCATCTCCTCGGCGATGATCGGCAGCACGCCATAACGCAACTCCCAAACATCCTTGGCGATCAGCACCACGCCAATGCCGCCCGCAACCACTGAGACGAGCCGCGAAAGCACCGCTCCCACCACCCGCTGGCCGATGCGGCGGGCCATCCGCGCCGCCGTGCGGCGGATGAGAAGGACCACGGCACCCGCGATGGCCTCACCACCGGCGACGATGATCTGACCCCGCCCGACTTGCGCCACAGGGCCGCCGTTCGGCAGCTCGAATGCGCGCATCGCATCGTCGCCGACCATGCGGGCGATGCCGGCACCATATCTGCTCCCAACATATGCGCGCACACAGCGCACCGCCGGCAGTGCCGCATCAACGGCGCCGAGCTCCATTGTCGCGGCCACCTCGCGCCCGACGTCGGTCGCCAGCGCCTCCACCGCCTTCTTGAAGGCGTCGGAACGATAGACACGAGTCGCGACGGCGATGGCGATTTGTTCGGCTTTTTCCTTGTTTGTCAGGGTTGCGATCAGCTTGTGCCAGGCCGTCTCCGATCGTACCTGACGGATGCTGCGATCGACCTGGGAATCGATGAGGGTGCCCAGTTTGTGCCTGCGCCACTGTTCGTCGATGAGGATGGCGAAGTCGACCTTCTTGAGCGCCTTCTCAAGACTGGCCCGGGCGATGGCGGCGATGCGGCCGTGAAAGGCCTCCTCATTGTCGACACGACATTTGTCGGCCAGGTCGCTGAGAGAGGTCAACGGTGCCGCGGTTGGCGACACTGCGGCCGTGGACCCAGCATTTGGGGGCTCGGACTTTTCGGACTCTCTCTTTACAGGTTCCGTCTCTGGGGAGCCGGCCCTTGCCGATCCTGGAGGCTCGGACTCTGCCGATCCCGCTTCTCGCTCAGCGCCAAAGGCGACCGCCACCGGTCTGCCGTGCTCCCAGCCCAAGGTTTGCAGCACGAAGGCTGCACAGGTGAGGCCGCAAATCGCAACGCGAAGCGGTTTGCGAAGTGGTCTCTTTCGTCGTCGCAGCATTCAGCCAACCGTTCTTGCGACACTCAATGAGCAATTATGTGCAATGATGCCGCCCTATCATCTGGCGTTTTTGGGGTCTCTTTTAAACCGACGCTTGTGCCACCCGCGCCAACGGCCTTTGCCTGGGCCGCTCATTCGCAGCCAGTGCCCCCCACGTGCGAGGGGCGGGGGCGCCTGTTCTCATCGGATCGAGCATAGCCCGGTATCGGGCCGGGAATGGGGCAATCGCGCATGGACAAAGCGGCCGAGGCACGTCGCATAGTAGGCCCGCCAGCCCCCGCTCGGCCCAATGGTGCGCCCGATCGGCAGTCCAAGTTGCGCCTTACGGTGCAGTGAGCGCCACGGGGGTTGCTCTGGAGCCGGCGATCATTGTGGGTCGGGAAGAGTGATGCGAAAGGTCGCCCCTCTTTCGCTG
>WGBL01000173.1 GCA_015494375.1 Hyphomicrobiales bacterium
AGGTGGTGGACCAGTCCTACATTCAGTCGAACTTCGCGGGCACGATCAAGCTCGTCAACAAGAATGTTGCCGAAGATTCGAAGGGGCGCAGAGTCGTCATGGGCCGCAATGTCTCGATTGTCGTGCTCGATGACGACGGCAATGAGCGGGCGACACACCGGCTCTCGCTGGGGGCGCGGTTACTCGTCGACGATGGTGACAAGGTGAAGGTGGGCACCCGCCTTGCCGAATGGGACCCCTATACGCGGCCGGTGCTCACTGAGGTCGACGGCATCGTCGCATTCGAGGACTTGGTCGAGGGCGTCTCGGTCAACGAGCAGTACGACGAAGGCACCGGCATCACCAATCGCGTGATTGTCGATTGGCGCACCTCCCCGCGGGGCAGCAATCTCAAGCCTTCGGTCGTCATTACCGACAAGAAAGGCAACCCCATCAAGCTGCCGCGGGGTGGCGAGGCGCGCTATCTGCTGCCGGTCAACGCCATTCTGTCGGTGGAGCCGGGTGCCAAGGTCAAGGGCGGCGACGTTCTGGCGCGCATCCCGACAGAAGGCGCCAAGACGCGCGACATCACGGGCGGCCTGCCACGTGTTGCAGAGCTGTTTGAGGCGCGCCGGCCCAAGGACCACGCCATCATCGCCGAGGTCTCGGGCACGGTGAAATTCGGCCGCGACTACAAGAACAAGCGCCGCATTTCCATTATCCCGGACGATGAGAATCTCGAGCCGGTGGAGTATCTCGTGCCGAAGGGTCGCCACTTGCAGGTCCAGGAGGGCGACCACATCGAGAAGGGCGAATACATTCTCGACGGTCACCCGGCGCCGCACGACATTCTGGCTATCAAGGGGATCGAGGAGCTGGCGGCCTACCTCGTCAACGAGATCCAGGACGTCTACAGGCTTCAGGGTGTGACCATCAACGACAAGCACATCGAGGTGATCGTTCGCCAGATGCTGCAAAAGGTCGAGATCGAGGATCCGGGCGATACCGGCTACCTCAAGGGCGAGCAGCTCGATCGCGACGAGTTCGAGGCGCGCAACCGTGAGGTCGAGAAGGCCGGCAAGCGGCCGGCGACCGCCAACCCGGTTCTGCTCGGCATCACCAAGGCCTCGTTGCAGACCAAGAGCTTCATTTCAGCCGCTTCCTTCCAGGAGACGACGCGGGTGCTCACCGAGGCGGCCGTGCAGGGCAAGATCGACACTCTCGAAGGCCTCAAGGAGAATGTCATCGTCGGCCGGCTTATCCCGGCGGGCACAGGTGGCGTCTTGCGCCAGGTCAAGGAGATCGCCGCCCAGCGCGACCGTCTCATCCAGAGGGAGCGGGCGCGGATTGCGGCCGAGCAGGCGGCCGCCCGCGAGAAGGAGCAGGCAGAGGCCGCAGCGCAGGCTGCCCAGGAAGCGGAGAGCGCCGAGAGCGGGGCCGAGAATGGGGCCGGCGCCGATGCCGGCGGCGACGATGCGCCCGGCGGTGGCACCGAGGAGGTCCCGGCGGCCGAATGACGGCGGTGACGCCTGATGCCGCCGAGCGAAAGAACCCGCTCGCATTAACGGTCTTCTCGTCGCGCGCCCCTTACTTAGCGTCATCGCGGGGCGTGATCCGCTACTGTCTGGTAGATTTCGCTGGACATGGCGCATGGCATCGGTTCTGCTCCGTTTCCAGATGGCTCGCACATTCGGGACACGGTACGGTGCAACCTTGAGCCGCACTTGGTTGATCCCTCCACCAGCCCAGTTTCATTCCTCCTCCCCTCGAGGGGGAGGGTCGGAGAGGGGGTGGAAAGGATGAATGTTGGCGTATGGTCAATTGGTTATGCACCTTCCTTGCCTCCCGCAATGACCCCCTCGCGGGCCTCGGACTTCGCCCTCGGCGCGGCCTCCCCCTAGAAGGGGGAGGCAAAACAACAGTCGACCGGACAGCAGTGCACACGGCCCGAGGATGACAAGTCTGACACCTGATTCCTGACCAGCTGACAGCTCAATCTAGTACCTGACACGTGACACCTGGCACCTGGCTCAGGGCGGAGGGTGGGACAATGAAAAGCAAAAAAAGAGAGAGCGTGCGGTGGATGAGAAGCCAGAATCCAGAATCTGGAAAACCTGACGCATCAATGAGTTCGGCGATCCTACATCGGCAATTGCGCGCGCCCCTCCCGGAGGTTGCCGGAGGACAAGGCGCCTGGCTCGTCGATCGCCAGGGCAAGCGCTATCTCGACGGCTCGTGCGGGGCTGCCGTCTCGTGCCTCGGCCACGCCCACCCCAAGGTCATCGCCGCCATCAAGGCCCAGCTCGAGCGCATCGCCTTTGCTCATTCGGCCTTCCTCACCAATGCGCCTGCCGAGGAGCTGGCGGCGCGGCTCTCGGCGCGCGCCCCGGGCGGCCCCTGGCGGGTGCTGCTCGTCTCGGGCGGCTCGGAAGCGATCGAGGCGGCGCTCAAACTGGCTTGCCAAATCCATCTCGAGCGCGGCGAGGGCACGCGCGCCCGTTTCATTGCCCGTGCGCAGTCCTACCATGGCGCCACCCTGGCGACACTCGCCCTCGGCGGCCATTGGGCCCGCAAGGCGCCCTATCGCGGCTTGCTTGGTGAGGACGGGGCGCTCCTCGGCGGCGCCATGCATCATATCCCGCCATGCTATGAGTATCGCCACAGGCGGCCGGAGGAGACGGGCGAGGAGTATGGCCACCGCGCCGCCCGCGCCCTTGCAGAGAAGCTCGCCCAGCTGGGGCCCGAGACGGTGGCGGCCTTTGTCGCCGAGACGGTCGTCGGCGCAACACTCGGTGCGGTGCCGCCTGCCCCCGGCTATTTTCGCGAAATCCGTCGCATCTGTGATGAGGCCGGAATCCTGCTTATCCTCGACGAGGTCATGTGCGGCATGGGCCGGACCGGTACTCTGTTCGCCTGCGAGCAGGAGGGCATCATCCCCGACATGATCGTCATCGCCAAGGGGCTTGGCGGCGGCTATCAGCCGATCGGCGCGGTGCTCGTTCGCGAGGAGTTGGCGAATGCAATCTCCGAAGGAAGTGGCCTTTTGCGTCAGGGCCACACCTATATGGCGCACGCGACCGCAGCCGCGGCCGCCCTTGCCGTGCTAGAGGTGATTGAGGAGGACGGCTTGCTCGCGCGTGTGGCCGAAGGGGGGCGGGGCCTCAAGGCGCTTCTCCGGGAGCGGTTCGGCCAGCACCCCTACGTCGGCGACATACGCGGGAGGGGATTTTTCGTGGGTGTCGAGCTTGTCGGCAGCCGCGAGGACAAGACGCCGTTCCCGCGCGCCCTGGGCCTTGCCGCCCGCATCAAGAGGCGCGCCATGGCGAATGGGCTCATCTGCTATCCCGAAAACGGCACCGCCGACGGCCATGACGGCGATCACGTGCTCCTCGCGCCACCCTTCATCATCAGTGATGATGAGCTCGAGCTCCTCGTCGCGCGCCTCTCGAAAAGCATAGACCAGAGCATCGACGAGGCCATGGCCGCCGCAGCAGCATGTGGCAAGCCGTAGATGCAGGTTCGCTCGGTCGGCTCAGCAGGAGCCGCGCTCAATCGCATTGAGAAAGCGCAAGGCCTTGCGCATGTCGCTTGTGGAAAATGCGGCACAAAGGTCCTTGGCCTTTTGCCATTGCGACTTCTCGCCGCAAACCCAGCGTTCCTGGATGACCTTGAAGGCCCCCACCTGTTTGATGATTTGCGGGCAAAAGCACACGCGCGCGCCTGTGCTATAGCCCTTGTCGGCGAAGGTGCAGGTGGCAGGGCCGGCTTGCGCCGGCGGGAATAGGGCCGAGCTGGCGCCGACAGCAACGAGAGCAATAAGCGCGAGGAGAAGCGTCAGCGGAAATGCTCTGGAACGCAATCTGGTCATTTTTCGATACTGTTTGATTTTAGGGTCAGCGGGCCAGTGGCGCGACCGACAGGGCATGGTAGATGATACAATTAGCGGCGGTTGGTACGAGCGATGGCGGAACATGGAGCAAATCGCCCGCTGGCACAAGAGAGGCGCACGCACGAGCGCTCGGCGCTCTTCCTCGTGGTCGTCGGTCGACGCGCAAGTCGTGCGGGCCACGATGAGACGCGCCGTCGTCTCCGGGCGCTTCAAGCAAAGGGCAGATCGAGCAAAGGGCAGATGATGCAAAGAATGCAAAGACCTCAGAGCATAGGGCCTTGAGGGCAAAAGGGCTAATCGCGTTCACCCGAGGATCGCCATTGGTCAGCAAGAGCAAGATTGGTCATCAAGATCAAAAGAGAACAAGAGAGAGAAAGAAACAACAAGCCATGAACATGCAATCTTGGGCTGGGAACACCAAGGCTGCCCGAGTCGTGGGCTTGGCCGCCGCCCTGGCCGCCC
>WGBL01000174.1 GCA_015494375.1 Hyphomicrobiales bacterium
GGCCAGGGGCGTGGGGCGCACTCAGCCGAGCACCAGCCGTCAGCCGAGCACCACCCGCAAGAGGGCATCGATCTCGGCCCCGCCCACGCCATGCCAAACGGCACCGATCCCGGCAACCGCCAAGGCCGTCGCGCCCAGTGACGCGCGCCAGCCGAGACTGGCGACGATGCGCGAGAACATGAGGCCCACCACAAAGACAAGGCCCGGAAGCAGAAGTGCGGCGACCACACTCACGGTTGCGCCCATAGCACCGAAGTTGCCGGTTGCCAGCTGGCTCAAATCCATGAGGCTTGCCAGTGCGGCCGGCGAGGTGGGCTCTCTGCCCGAGACATAGGCTGCACTCAAGAAATAGCCGCCCGTCATTACGAAAAACAGGATTGCGAGCAGTATTCTCATCTCTGTTGGGCTCCTCGCGGTCTTGCTCTTGCTAGTGTCGTTGTTGTGAGTCCTAATGCGAGCTCGTCCGGCTCGGCCACATTCTTTCTTTGGCTGCGTTTTGCTTTGGCCGCGGGCCGCGTTCTGTGATTGTGATGGGCTTGGGGCGTAGCAAGCCAAGTCGGCGAAGTGTTGACCTGAGCAAGGCAAATTGTGGGCAGCAGGCGGTGGCGGGCAGAGTGGGCACAATGCGGGCAAAGCGGACACAACGATCGAGGGGTTACTGGCACGAAACCTCCCGAAGCTCAGCCGAATTGTGACAGGCGTGAGCCTGTCGCGCTGGACGTTTTCTCAACAGTTTTCAAGAGGAATTCCGCATGTCTGTGGTTCTGGATGGGGAGAGCAGACGAGCGCAGGCCGATGCTGGCTCGGCTCCCGCGGGCGCATCACAGCCCGGCAAACCGGCAGCGGGCGAGCCGGTTACAATCAGCTGGTCTCATCCCAAGGGCCTGGTGGGCCTGAGCCTGCTTAATTTCCTGCTCACGGCCCTCACTCTGGGCATCTATTACTTCTGGGGCAAGACCGAAGTGCGACGCCGCATCTGGTCGGCCATCCGCATCAATGGCGAGCCGCTCGTCTATACAGGCAAAGGGAAGGAGCTTTTCTTGGGCTTTCTTATCGTTTTCGGCCTCTTCTTCCTCCCGCTCATACTCGTAAGCGCCGGCCTGCAGGTGGCTTTCGGTCCTGAGAGCCCGGCCATTGTTCTTTTTCAGCTGGCGATGTACCTCGTCATCTTCTTCCTTATCGGCGTGGGCATCTACCGCGCCCGGCGCTATCGTCTTTCGCGGACGAACTGGCGCGGCATACGCGGCGCGCTCGTGCCCAAGGGTGATTCCGACGACGACATGAGAGCGCTCAGCGGTCCGGCCGTCTATCAGGCCCAGGCGGCGCTCAAGCAGCGCCGCTATGCCTGCCCGCTCAATGCACAACACGATGCGGCGACCAGACTGGCCCTCGAACGCTTTCAGCGCGACAATGGACTGGAAGTCACCGGTCAACTGGACCAACAGACGGTGCACGCGCTCGGGCTCCGGGGGGCGGAATACAGACGCGGTGGCGCGCTCAGCTTCGCCTGGACGAACTTCTGGAGCATGTCGCTCATTCCGCTGACACTCGGCTGGATCGTGCCTTGGCGGACGAACCTCATCTATCGCCGGCTCACCAATGATACGGCCTTCGGCAGCCGCTTTTTCCGTTATTCGGCCTCCTCAAAACCGCTTTATCTGCGCTATGTCGTGCTCTGGGTGGGCCTGATCGCACTCTATCTCGCTCTCTATTTTGGCATGATTGCAATATTCGGTGATGCCATCGTTGCCCGAAGCCAGGGGTTGCCAGTCCATATCGGACCCACCACCATGGCGCTCGGCGTTTTGCTCGTCCTCGTGGTCGTCATCGCCTACTCCGGATTGAGCGCCTGGTATTCGGCCAAGGTTTACAATCACCTTTTTGGCAATACCCGCTTCGACAATGCGCGGCTCTCACTCAAGGCCACGGCCTGGAGCCTCGTCTGGATTGTCGTTTCCAATGTTCTGATCGTGCTTCTCAGTCTCGGCATCTTGCGCCCCATCGCCCAGGCGCGGCTCGTGCGCTACTTTGTGGAGCGCCTTGAGGTCGAGGGCTCGGTCGACTTTGCTTCCATCGCCCAAAGCCAGGCGCAGCTCGATGCGACGGGCGAGGGCCTGGCCGAAGCGTTTGATATCGATGCCTTCTGAAACCCGAGATACGCGAGATACGCGAGATACGCGAGAAACCCGAGATACGCGAAAAGATACCGCGGCCGGAAAGCATGCGGCACCGGCTCGAATGGCCCCCGTGAGCGGCCGCTACAGCGAC
>WGBL01000175.1 GCA_015494375.1 Hyphomicrobiales bacterium
GCGCCGGTGGCTCCCGACCCTTCGGCACGGCAACTCCCCCTCATCGATCAGCTTGATTACAAAAGGCCGTGACACCTGCAAGAATTCGGCGGCCTGAACGGTTGTGAGTTCAACGTCCCGCGGCAATATCTGGACGGCTCGGTTCTGTGAGAGATCAACCAAAACATGGCGCAACAGGTCGTAAAGCGCCTCGCTCAGCTCAATCTCCTCATTGGTCTCATTGTCGCGCAATACAAAACGAGCCCCAGCCTCCCCCTCGAGATGCCGCAGCAACTCCCCGGCATGTGTTCTGAGGGCGTCATTGGGAACGAGCGGGGGGTGGTCTCGGAGAACGCGCGCCATAGGCTCCCTTTCTCTTGCTTGCTGTTGCTCATTTACAAACGACACCTGATACAATTGACATCTGACA
The DNA here is from genome assembly GCA_015494375.1 of Hyphomicrobiales bacterium. Classification (GTDB taxonomy): domain Bacteria; phylum Pseudomonadota; class Alphaproteobacteria; order Rhizobiales; family S144-23; genus S144-23. The sequence goes on from WGBL01000175.1 coordinate 410, forward strand.
AACAGCCCCTCGCCGCCGGTATCTCCCCTTCGGTATCTGACAAACAGCCCTTCGCCTTTGAAGTTTTCCAGTTACCGTCCGTTGATCGTTTGCGACCGGCCCCTTTCGTCCAGTCTCCCTCAGCATGTGCAATATATGAAATAAATGCAAAAAATGCAATGCTCGGACAAGCAAGGTCCGAGCGGGTAATGCCGGAACCGGTTGGGCAACAACCCGCGAAGCAACCGGAATTGAAGAGGAAATCTGCGGGGGAAATGAGCCGCGCTTTCCAGTGAATGGGGTCAAGGCAATGGTGGCCGATGCGGGATTAGCGCAATCAGCGCGGGTTACGGTGTTCTGCTGTGGCGTCTTCATCGCGCTACCGCGTTGCGCTATTGTTCAGTGGGCGACACTGTCCAATGGGTGGCTTATGTGCCGATCAAAAATGAGCAAGGCCACTTGCGCCGATGGGCCGCGCTCTTGAACCGTACGAACATTTCGCTCTGAAAGGCAAACAGATGACACAATGGTCGGAGACGTGGACCTATTGCGAGGGCGAGTGGCTGAGCGGCAATGAGCCCATCATCGGTGCGCGCACCCATGCCTTCTGGCTTGGCTCGTCGGTTTTCGACGGGGCCCGCGCCTTCGATGGGGTGGCGCCCGATCTCGACCGCCATTGCGCGCGACTGAATGATTCAGCGAGGGGCCTCGGCCTCAAGCCGATCAAATCTGTCGAGGAGATATGCGCGCTCGTCAAAGAGGGCCTTGCGCGCTTCCAATCGAAAGAGGCGATCTATATCAGGCCCATGTACTGGGCCGAGCGGGGCGGCTATATGTCGGTGCCGCCATCTCCGGCCTCCACCAGGTTCCTGCTTTGCCTCTATGTCGCGCCGATGATCGCGCCCGAGGGGTTCTCGATCACCGTCTCACCATTCCGGCGGCCGACGCCCGAGTGCATGCCGACGACGGTCAAATCGGGCTGCCTTTATCCCAACAACGCCCGTGCGGTCATGGAGGCCAAGGGGCGCGGCTTCGACAACGCCCTCGTGCTCGACATGCTCGGCAATGTCGCCGAGACGGCGACCTCCAATCTCTTCATGGTGCGCGATGGCGTGGTCTTCACGCCCGTGCCCAACGGCTGCTTTTTGAATGGGATTACGCGCCAGCGGGTGATTGCGCTTTTGCGCGCCGACGGCCTCGAGGTGGTCGAATGCACGCTCACGCTCGACGACTTTCTGGGAGCGGACGAGATTTTCTCCACCGGCAATCATTCCAAGGTGGTGCCCGTCAACCGCATCGAGGACCGCGCATTGCAACCGGGCCCTGTCGCCAGAAAAGCGCGCGAGCTCTATATGGACTGGGCCAAGAGCACGCGCCTTTAGGGGCAGCCGCAATACGCGGCGCGCGTGGGCACTTCTGGGGGCGTAGGCGCTCTTTCGGCGCGGGGCGCTATTGGGCAACGTGCGTGGCCGTTCAAGGCTGAAGGCGTGTGCGACCATCTGTGGTTGCGGGCGACCGATGTTGACTGCTCTTGACGGCGCCCGGAAGCACGGAGGCACGCGGGCTCCCCTCTCGGCCTATTCCCTCTCGCTCAATTCTTCTCGTTCTCGCTCTTGCCGCCGGCCCCCTTAGCCAATTCCGGCAGCGATTTCATCACCGTCATCATCGACAGCATCATGTTGGTGATGAGCGCCGGGTTCATGACTTGTGTCATGGCCTTCATGGTCTCGGGGTCCGACATGAGCTGCACCCAGCGCGCCATCATCTCGGGCTCCACCGCTTTGCTCATCGCCCCCATCATCGCCGGGTCGGCCATGATCCGCAGCCAGCTCTTGAGCATCTCGGGCCTGGCAAGCTCCGTCATCGCCCGCATGAGCGCGGGATCGGTCATCAGCCGCATATAGCCGGTCATGGTCTTGGCATCGGCCTTGGCGATCATGGAGCGCACGAACGCCGGCTCGCTCATTGTGCCGATCCAGGCTTCGAGCGCTCCGCTGTCGGCCATCGCCAGCAGCGAGCGCATCAACTGCGGATCGACCAGAGTCTTCGTGAGCCCCGCCACAAGCTCGGCATCGACCATGCGGACCATCGTCTCGATCATTGCGGGGTTCGAGAAGATGGTGAGCCAGGCCTTCATCGACCCCGGGTCGGACAGGGCCGAGAGCGCCTTCATTACCTTCGGATCGACAAGAGCGCGCAACCAGGCATTGACCATCGAGGCATCGCCGATGCTGAGCAGCGCCTCGACCAGCTTGGGCTCGCTCATTGCGCTCATCCAGGCCGCGAGCAGCTCGGGATCGGACAGGCCCACGAGGGCCTCCAGCATGGCCGGGTTCGAGGCCGCCTTCATCCACAGCGCCATGAGCTTGGGGTCGGAGAGCTTGAGCATTTTGCCCATCATGGCCGGATTGCCCATGAGGCCCACAAATCCCTTGAGGAGATCGGGGCTCGGGGCCTCGGTGCGCCAGCCTTCGGACCATTTGGGATCGGCGAGCGCCTTGCCCCATGCGAAGGGCGAGCTGAATGTGGGTGTAGATAGGGATGGGGATGGGGACGGCGATGGGGCGGCGCCGGCCGCAGGCTCCGCGGGTTTGGCGCTTTGGGCCTTGGCCGTGGGGTGCGGCGGCGCGAGGGCTGATATGGCGATCAGCAGCACCGCCAGCATAAGGGCCGGCAGGCCTGGCAGGCCTCGATGGGATCGGCGCTTCATTGGGTTGGTTCCTTCAATCAATCGGCTCTTTGTTTCGTCGCAGCGGCATCTCATCGCAGCTCTGCGTCATCGCGGCTCCGCTTCATCGCCGCCGCGTCTCATTACTGCCGCGTTTCATCGCCGCCAATGCCTGATCATCTGCTGGCGCCTCTTCGCGCCCTCGCACGATGCCTTCGGCTTCGGGCCCCGGCGCTCTCGATGCCGCCGGGTCGCCCCCATACCACCTGATGCCATGTGATGCCGCGTGATGCCGCCGGATGGCACCTGATGCCACCTCAAGCCACCTCAAGCCACCTCTTGCCACCTGAAGCGAACCGTAAACGGCATCGCGTGGCAATTTGTCCGCCTATGTCCTCCCGACCTCATCGGCCTCAGCCAAGAGCCCTGCAATCTCGCGGCGCAAATCGCCAGCCACCGCATCGTCCGCCAGACCGAAGCCGATGTTGGCGGCAACAAAGCCCACCTTCGAGCCGCAATCGAAGGTGCGGCCATCATGAGCGAAGGCATAGAACTCTTGACTCGTCATCAATTGCCGCATGGCGTCGGTGATCTGGATCTCGCCGCCCGCGCCCGCCTCCTGACCGCTCAGAATGTCGAAGATCTCCGGTTGGAGAATATAGCGGCCCATGATGTAGAGATCGGACGGCGCCTCGCCGGGCGCGGGCTTTTCCACCATGGCGCGGATGGGCCAGACGGGCCCCGGCCCCGGGGCAATATCGACAATGCCGAACTTGTGCGCCTCCGCCGGATCGACACGCTCGACACCGACGATATTGCCGCCCTTCTCGCCATAGACCGCCATCATCTGAGCCAGGCAGCCCGGCCCCGGTGTCTTGACCAGCATGTCGGGCAAGAGAAGCGCAAACGGCTCGTCGCCGACGAGATCGCGCGCGCACCAGACCGCATGCCCGAGCCCGAGCGCCGCCTGCTGGCGCGTGAAGCTCGTCGAGCCCGGCCCCGGCAACAGCTCCTCCAGCATGGCAAGCTCGGCCGCCTTGCCCCTCTCGCGCAAGGTCATCTCGAGCTCGACCTGGCGGTCGAAGTGGTCCTCGATCACCCCCTTGTTGCGCCCCGTGACAAAGACGAAATGCTCGATGCCCGCCTCGCGCGCCTCATCGACCACATGCTGAATGATCGGTCGGTCGAGCACCGTCAGCATCTCCTTGGGCATGGCCTTGGTGGCCGGCAAGAAACGGGTGCCGAGGCCGGCAACGGGAAAGACCGCCTTGCGAATGGGGCGCGGGCTCATGTCGCAACTCCTCGCAACTCCGTTCCGATCCTGCTTGTTCCTTGTTCTTGTCCCGGTCTAATTCCGGTGAGCGGGGTGCGCGTCCCTGGGGCGCGTCTCGCGCTTGCCTGGTGCGTGTCTCGCAATTGTTGGGCTGGCTTGCAGCGGCTCGGCCCCGGATTATGCCAGTGCCGGCCGAGCTGCAACAGCAAAAACCGCGCCCGCGCGCGGGACAGTCGTGCGGCAATGTCTGCCCGGGACGCGGCGCGGGCATTGCGGTATATGCGTGCCTGAAGGTCAAAAACCTTCATCGGGGTCTCCCTTTGTTGTGGTTGTTCTTGCTGTGCTCGTCTCGCAACGCACGGCTTGGCGAACCCCGAACCCATGCGTCAGCTGCAATCGCTCAGATGTTCCAAGACCTGTACAGCGCAGCCAGGCAATCAGGCAATCAAGAGTGCAAAGCAAATGCCGCATCGGTTCACAGCGCGCATCGCCGAGTTGACAGCCGAGACGCGCGGCTTTTGGAACGATCGGGTGCTGGTCGAATGCGCCGTGGACGGTCTCGGGCCCGGGCTCTGGCGGCTGCGGTGCCGGCTCAGGCGGCCGGCCGTTGTATCGCTCACGCTCACCTTTCCCCGCTCCGGTGGTGGCCAGGGCGGTCGCCCTCTGCCGCTCCGCTGCGATCTCGATCCCGAGCCGGCGGAAAACACCAAGCCGGCTGGACGGGTCGAGGATGGTGAGCGCCGCGCGAGCGGCGGCCGCGCGAGTGTTGACGGTCGCGAGCTATTGCTCCCGGCTTCCTTTACCGTTGGCAAGACCTTGCGGCTGATTGCAGAGCCCCGGCGGATCCGGCTCGCGATCACGCCGCCATGTGAGATAAGCGAGATCGAAGGCGTTGTTTTCGAGCGCCTGACTGCCTGCGATATCGCGCGCATTGGCTGGCAGAAAGCCATACCATTGCTGGGCCGCCCCCGTCTGCTCATGGCCAAGCTGAGAGAGGTGTTCTCTGGAGCCATGCCATTGGCCCTCTCGGCGGGGGCGGGGACGGCGGCGGGAGCGTGGCTAAGCCCGGGGCCAGAGCCCTCGGGCCGAGAGACAATGGAGCGCCGGGGCTCAGCATATGCGTTCGACGGCAGCGATGGCGCGACTGCGGCGGCTTATGATCTTTGGCGGCAAATCTTCGAGAGCCCGGCCGAGCAAGACCGCCTCGCTCAAGCCCTCAGGAATGCGGCAATCCAAGCGCCCACAATGCTGGCGGTTTATTATTCGGCAAACGACAATCCCGGGGCACTCGAGCAGTTCCTTGAAGGCCAGCGCGCAATCCGCACGGGCAAGGCACCGCCAGACGACGCAGGTTCCCCTCTCACGCGCGCCCGTTGGCACCTGCTTGTGCTCGATTGCGCTCGGGCGCCTCTGCCGGCCCCCTCTTGGGAGCGCATCGAAGCAAAGGCGACGGCAGCCGGCGTGGGGCTCAGCGTTCGGGAGGTGGCCGGGCCACAGGTGCCGATCGGGCTCATATGTGACGCGGCCCGGGGCCAAGGGGCGGTCGGGTTCACCTTTATCGAGCGCGCGGGCCGCTTTTCACACCTCGCCGTGCCGAGCTTTGCCCTCGCCTTCGAACGGAGGCCGGACGCCCTCGCCGTCTATGGCGACTGCGACCGGATCACCCCGGACGGACGGCGCCATGCGCCGCGCTTCAAGCCGCAATGGAGCCCGCTCTTTGCGGCCGGCTGCGATTATGTGGGCGCCCCGATCGTCTTTCGCGTCACCGATCATCCGGTCCTTTGCACAGCCACACTCCACCATCCCGGCAGCGCCGCCTTTGAGCTTCTCATGCGGCTCGATGCCGAGGTAAAGGGGCTTGCCATCGCCCATGTGCCGCGGGTGCTCTTTCATGAAGCGGAGGCAGTCGGTTATGCGCGCCACGCCCAAACCAACGCCCCTGGGCGAGAGGTGGTGGAGGCCGTCCTCCGCGATTGGGCTCTCCGCACGACCAGACATGGAGGCATCGAAATCGCGCCGCCCATCGACACCGAAGGCGAGAGGGCGCCGTGGCACCGCATCCAATGGCCCTTGCCAAAAGAGCCGCCGCTCGTCTCGATCCTCATTCCCACAAAGGATCATCCCGCACTACTCGAGCAGGCGATCGCGAGTGCCCGGCAGGCGGACTATCCCGCGCGCGAGATCATCGTCATCGACAATGGCTCGACAGGTGCAAGACAGAGGGCGCTGCTCGCGCGGCTCGCCAAGCTGCCTGAGATTCGCATTCTTTATGATCGGGCGCCGTTCAATTTCTCGCGCCTTATCAACGGGGCGCGCCAGGCGGCACGCGGCCGGGTGCTGCTCCTCCTCAACGACGACGTCGAGGCGATCGACAGGGCCTGGCTTCGCGAGATGGTATCGCTCGCCATGCTGCGGGAGGTGGGGGCCGTCGGCGCGCTTCTTCTCTATCCGGATGAGACGATCCAGCACGCAGGTATCGTGCTCGGCCTTCTGGGGGGCGCCGGGCACGCCTTCCGCCATGCCCCGGCCTCGCTTGCGGCTCGCGATCCGCGTCTCGCCGTCCCCCGCGAGGTCTCGGCCGTCACCGGCGCCTGCCTCGCCGTTCGCACCGAGCTCTTCGATGCCGTCGGCGGTTTCGATGAATCGTTGCCTGTGGCGTGGAACGATGTCGACTTTTGCCTGAAACTGCGCACCCGCAGCCTTCGCAATCTTGTGACGCCACACGCGCGTCTTTATCATAAGGAATCTGCAACGCGCGGCCGCGACAGGACGCCCAATCGCTTGGCCCGCCTGGCGCGGGAGACGGAGCGCTTTCTCGACAAGTGGGGCGAGGGGGTGTTGGACGATCCCTATTACAGCCCGCATCTTGCGCGCAATTGCGAGGATTTCCGCTTACGCATCGCGGGTGGACCGTTGCCCGGACAGGCGCCCGAGCACGATGCAGAACACCAACCAGGACACGGTCGAAGACACGAACCAAGACACAAAGCATGACGGGCCATGAGCCATCGCGATCGTCGGGCGCCAGCGCCCGGGCTGCCCCGCCCCGCCCGCGCATCCTGTTCGTGTGTACGGAGGACTGGTTCTTTCTTTCGCATTTCGCGCCCCTGGTAGCGGCGGCCGCAACCGCCTCCAACGCGCCCCCCTCATCTGGCAGTGCGCCCCCCTCATCTGGCAGTGCGCCCTCCCCTTCCGGCACCGCGCCCCACTC
>WGBL01000176.1 GCA_015494375.1 Hyphomicrobiales bacterium
CTCTTGAGCTCCGCCGCCCCCGTCGGCTTCACCGCATTCGTCGGCTCCACCGCTCTCGTGAGCTCCACCGCTCTCGTCAACTCCGCCTAGGGCGGCGTCGGCCGCCTTTCCGGGCCTTGCGCGATCTGGCCGTTGTTGCGCCGCCGGCCTTGCCCGAGCGGCTTCTTGCGGCCTTTTTCTTGCGGCGCGGTGTGGCAGCGCTCTTCTCCCCGGCGTTGTCATGGCTCTTCACGTCCTGGTCGTAACCATTGCGCGCCCCTGTTGGAGCCTCGGCCGCTCTGCCTCCATCCGTTGCCTCGGCCCCAACCGCTGCTCCTTTCCCATCAGCCGCCCCCACAACGTTGGCAACAGGTGCGGCGGCCCCTTCACCGTCCATTGCGGCGCCATTGCCTTCCGAGCGGCCTGTCGAGGTTGCCCCCTTGCCGGTCGCTTCAGCTCTGGCATCGGCATTGGCATCGGCATCGGCTTGCGCCTTTGCGCCACCCGCGCGCGGGCCGTTGGCCTTCACACCGGCGCCCGCCCCGCGCGCGCTCGCAGCCTCGCCCCTTCTACCGGCAAGGCCCCAGCGCTCAGCCAGCGGCCGCACCCAAGAGAAGCTCTCGCGCAAGTTGTCAAACAGCTCCACCTTGACGCCCTGGCGCGACATGATCACCCATTGCTGGATAATCGAAAGCAGATTGTTCCAGGTCCAGTAGATGACGAGTCCGGCCGGAAACGGCGCCAGAATGAAGGTGAAGAACACCGGCATCCAGGCAAATATCTTCTTTTGGATCTCGTCCTGCGGGGCCGGGTTGAGCTTCATCTGCACCCACATCGAGAGCCCCATGAGGATCGGCCAGACGCCGATGGTGAGGAAATCGGGCACCTCATAGGGCAAGAGACCGAAGAGATTGAAGATCGAGGTGGGATCTTTGGCCGAGAGGTCCTGTATCCAGCCGAAGAACGGCGCATGGCGCATCTCGATGGTGACGAAAAGAACCTTGTAGAGCGCAAAGAAGACCGGGATCTGAATAAGGATCGGCAGGCAACCCGACATCGGGTTGACCTTCTCCTTTTGATAGAGCTCCATGAGCGCCTGTTGCTGGCGGGGCCGGTCGTCCTTGAAGCGCTCCTGGATGCGCTTCATCTCCGGCTGCAGCTTCTTCATCTTGCTCATCGAGACATAGGACTTGTTGGCAAGCGGGAAGAAGAGCAGCTTGACGAGCACCGTCACGATGAGGATGGAGATGCCGAAATTGCCAACCAGCCGATAGAAGAAGTCGAGGGCATAAAAGAGCGGCTGGGTGATGAAATAGAACCACCCCCAATCAATGAGCAGACCGAACTGAACGATGCCAAGCCTTTCCTCGTAGGCATCGATCTGGTGCACCTCCTTGGCGCCGGCAAACAGATTGCCCGTAATCGCCTGGCTCGCGCCATGGGGGATGCGCACCGCGCCCAGCAGGTAGTCGGTCTGATAGAATTGCCGCCCGCCCGCCTCGGCGCCTGTGAAGCGGGCCTTGTATCGGGCCTTCTGGTCGGGCGCGAGCACCGCCGCCCAGTACTTGTCGGTGATCCCGAGCCAGCCCGAGCGGGAGCTGAATGCGATTTCCTTTTCCTCGAGGATATCGTCGTAATTGGCGGTCTGATAGCCCTCCTCGCCGAGCACACCGATAAGCCCTTCATGGAGAATCCAGAACCCCGCGGTCTTGGGCGTGCCGTGGCGAGAGATGAGCGCATAAGGGTAGAGTGTCACCTCCTTGCCCGAATTGTTCTCGACTTCCTGGCGCACCGAGAACATGTAGTTCTCATCGACCGAGATCACCCGGCGGAAGACGAGGCCCTCGCCATTGTCCCATTCAAGCGTGACGGGCGCGCCCGGCGAAAGCGGCACACCGGAATCGCCGACGACCCGCCAGAGGGTGTTTCTGCCCGGCAACTTGACAGCTGCCCCCCCGCTCGCCCAGCCGTATTCGGCATAATAGGGGGCGGGGCTTTCCGGCGGCGAAAAGAGGACGACATTGGGGCTGTCGGGGGCGGTCGTCTCCTTGTAGCGAACAAGCACCAGGTCATCGATGCGGCCGCCTCTGAGGGCGATCGAGCCCCGCAGGCTCGGCGTGCGAATGGGCACGCGCGGAGACTTGGCAAGCGCCGCCTCACGTGAGCCGGCAAGCAGGCCCGGCCCCGGGGCGGGCGCTCGCGTCGCCTCGATACCACCGGGCCGGCTGCCGGGTGCATCC
>WGBL01000177.1 GCA_015494375.1 Hyphomicrobiales bacterium
GTCGAGGTGAAAGACGGCCGCATGAGCGACTTCTCCTATGCCCTTATCCCGGTGCTCACCGACGCCATTACGCCTGACCCCGAGATGGCCAAGCTCGTCGCCGATATCCGCGCGCCTTATGAAAAGATGCTCTCGACAAAGATCGCCCGCACGAAGGGGGTGCTTTACCGGCGCGGGAATTTCAATGGCACGTTCGACGATCTCATTTGCGCCGCGATGCTCGAGGAGCGCGACGCCGAAATCGCGTTTTCGCCTGGTTTCCGCTGGGGTGGCTCGCTGTTGCCGGGCCAGGATATCACCTGGGACGATCTCTATACCGCCACCTCGATGACCTATCCCGCGGTCTATCGCATCAAGCTCACCGGGCAAATGATCAAGGAGATTCTCGAAGACGTCTGCGACAACCTCTTCAACCCGGATCCCTACTTCCAGCAGGGAGGCGACATGGTCCGCGTCGGTGGCATGGGGTATACGTGCCATATCGACAAGAAGATGGGCTCGCGCATCCAGGACATGACACTGCTCAAGACCGGCGAGCCCATTGACCCAAAACGCGAATATGTCGTCGCGGGGTGGGCCTCGGTCAACGAAGGTACGGAGGGCCCGCCCATCTGGGAGGTCGTGGCCAGCTACCTCAAGCGTAACCCTGTTGTTGACATCAAGCCGAACGATACGGTCAAGATCGTCCGCGGCTGAGGTCCCCACTCACAAGGGGCGAGTGGGCGAGCACCCCATTTCCAACGGGGTGTCAGTTATCAGGTGCCAGACCGCGACTCGTCATACTCGGGCCGTGTGGGGCGAAGCCCCATCACGTAACCCGAGGATCCAGCATGAGACTTGGCGAAGCCACATTTTTGCTTTTCTTGGGCCCACCCTCCAACCCCTGCCATCCGCCGGGCGCGTGATGGAAACGTGGTGGCTCCGGTGGCACAACGGTGTCGCCCCGGAAGAAATGCGGCCGCCGCCGCTGCCGGCAAGTGCGCCGTCAACCCGCATTTCTTTCCGGGGCCCATGAACACCATGCCTCTGAGAGGCTCGGGGTTATGGGTCCCCGACAATCCCGCGGGAATAGGGCGGTGCAAGATGGCACCCGCCGCGGCCGCGGGATTTCGGGGACGACAGCGCCGAGCGCCGCCCCCGGATGACGGCACTGATTTCGGGGACGAGAACGCCGAGCGCCACGCCCCCTTTCTGACTTCTGATTTCTGGCTTCTGGTTTCTGTCCCACCGCCCCCCCGGCTCGGACATCGTTGGGTTGACCCCGGCGAGGCAAGGGCGCTACCGCGCGCCCGCCGCCGGTTGCTGATGAGCCGCCGGCCGGGACGCGGCCGAGCCTTGCCGAGCGCCCTGTTTCTCTCCGGCGAGAACCGTCTCAAGCCGCGCCTTGATCGCATTTTGACGGCTCTTTGATGTGATCTTGTTGCCGGTCAGATCGGTGACATAGAACACGTCCACCACCTTCTCGCCGTAGGTGGCGATGTGGGCTGAGTTGATGTCGAGATTGAGCTCGGCAATCGCCGCTGTGAGCTCATAAAGCAGCCCGGGACGATCAAGCCCGCGGGCCTCAAGCACCGTAAAGTGGTTGGACACGTCGTTGTCGATGGTGAGGTCGGGCGGCACATGAAAGGCGCTCTTCCGCTTCTGGGCGCGTTTCTTGGCGAGCAGCTGGTCGAGGTAAACCTCGCCCGCAAGGAGCTGGCGGATGTGTTTGGAGATGCGCCGCGCGCGCCGCGCCTCGTCCGCCTCCTCCTTGAAGGCGCGGCGTAGCTGAAAGCCGTCGAGAGCCAAGCCGTCTCGTGTTGTATAGATCTGCGCGCCCATGATGTCGGCGCCCGCCGCCGAGCAGGCCCCCGCCATCAGCGCAAGCAGGTTGGCGTGATTGGGCGCGAGCACCGTGAGCTCGGTATGCTCGGTGAAGGTGTCGCTCGAGAAATGGGTGGCCACCACCTCGCCGCTCTCCTCGGCCTCGCGCAAGAGGCGGGCATGGATGAGCTGGGTTGCAAGTTCGGTGCGCAGCCAGTAGGCGGGGTAATGGCGCGCGATGAGACGGGCGATCGCATCTTCCTCCCACCCCTCCTCGGCGAGTGCCGCGCGGAAGGCGGCCTGGGCGCGCGCGATTCGCTCATCGCGCGGCAAGACGGTATGGCCCGCGGCCAACAGCGGCTCGGGCTCATAATAGAGGGTGCGCAAAAGCTCCCCCTTCCAGCCGTTCCAGACCCCGGGGCCTACGGCACGCACATCGGCGACTGTGAGGATGATCAGCAGACGGAGCTGCTCGAGGCTCTCAACGATGGCCGCAAAATCGCGAATGGTCTTGGGGTCGTGGAGGTCGCGCCTCTGGGCGAACGCATTCATCACCAGGTGGTTCTCGATCAGCCAGGCGACAAGCCCAGTTTCCTTATCATCGAGCCCGAGGCGGGGGCAAAGCGTGCGCGCAACGCGCGCGCCGGCAATGGAATGGTCCTCATCGCGCCCCTTGGCGATGTCGTGGAGGAAGGCCGCGACATAGAGCGCGCGCCGGTTCTTGAGGCTCGGGAAGATCTCGGTCGAGAGCGGATGGTCCTCTTCAAGGAGCCCCCGCTCGATCTCCGAGACGACGCCCACGGTGCGGATGAGATGCTCGTCGACCGTGTAGTGATGATACATGTTGAATTGCATCATCGCGACAATGCGCCCGAACTCCGGCACGAAGCGGCCCAGCACGCCCGCCTCGTTCATCTTGCGCAAGACGCGCTCGGCACTCGCCTTGGAGGTGAGCAGCTCGAGAAAAATCTTGTTGGCGGCGGGGTCGGCCCTGAGCTTGTCGTCGATGAGCCGAAGCGAGGCGCGCACGAGCCGCAACGCCTCGGGATGGAACGGCACGCCATGGCGCTCGGCCTGCGCGAACAGCCTTATGAGATTGACGGGATCGCGCTCGAAGACGTGCCTGTCGGCGACATTGATCCGGCCGTTGTCGATGCGGAAGTCGCTCGTCCGCCGGAGGCGCGCGCGCTTGCGCCAGTCGAGCGAGCCAAAGA
>WGBL01000178.1 GCA_015494375.1 Hyphomicrobiales bacterium
TCCAGGGACATCGTGAGCCATGGGCCGGGACCGCAGAGCGCGCTACTCGCGCACCGGCTCGCCCTTGGTGCGCACCTGGCTTATGGTGCCACGCACCACCCGCACCCGCACGCCCTCGGCGACCTCGACCCTCAGCTCGTCATCGTCGACCTTGGTCACCTTACCGATAATGCCGCCGGCGGTCACCACCTCGTCGCCGCGACGGAGCCGCGCAACCATCTCCCGGTGCTCCTTCATCCGCCGCTGCTGCGGGCGGATGATCAAGAAATACATGATCGCAAAGATGGCAATGAACGGCAGCAGAGAAATCAAGAAATCGCCACCACCCGCTGCGGGCGCCCCCTGGGCGTAGGCTGTTGAGATGAACATCAGACCCCCTTTGCTGTCGGCCAGATTGCTGTCGGCCAGATTGCTGTCGGCCAGGCGTGCGCTTGCTTACGTGCGCTTGCGTAGGAGCCTACTGCTTACAAGCGTTTGCGAGCACCAATGACCATTTTTCGACAACCAACGCCTGGCACCTCAGAGCGCAATCAGAGTTGGGAAGAGCAAGATCCTCGGACGGGTTATTCGGCGTGCCTACGATCCCGGCCGGCTTCCGCCCGGCTGGCCCGGCACCGACAGGTGTGTGACCAGCAAGGCAATATAATGTGCGCCCCGGTCGATGCAACAGCGATGCACTCCGTCGCACTCTATATCCATATCCATATCCATATCCATATCCGCTTCTGGGTGTCTCTTGGCGATTGTCCATTGGGTTATAATCTGGGTTGGACTGGCTGTCCGGCCGATCGCCTCCCCACCCGCTCTACCCAATCAGTCACTGGCGCAACTGCACATTATGACTGCCCGTGAGCCGCCGGCGGGCGAGGCGGAAAATGGCGGGCAAGGTTCTGAGCAATATCGTAAAGCGGGCGCGTTGGCTCGCACTCGCTGCCGGGCGGGCACGCATGCGAGCGAGTGCATGGACGATAAGCGAGCCATGAACAATGCTCATGGTGGCGAAGAAGGCGGGCGGTCCGAAATACTGCATTGCCAGGCTCGAGAGCGATGGGCCGACGGGCGCGCTTGCAAACCGTTGTGCCGGCCATGAGGATGGCGGCCGCGACAAAGAGTGGCGCCAGGCGCGCGAGGAAAGACATGGCTCAAGGGCTCCGATGACGGTAAATGGCTCGTCGACCGCGCCGCCGACACCCCGGACGCCCCGGAACACACCTGACGCCCCAGAACACACCTGACGCCCCGGGCCGCGGTCGATCGCGCACGTCCGCCCCCTACGTCCGCCCCCTTAAGAGAATCGCACCCCGCCCGCAAGCGGGAAATGCATAGGCTTGAAACGCGCCGGGATTGGCCAGCGAGAGGGGGCTGCTCTTGACAAACCCCTTGGCCCATGCGCACCTCCGGCGCGCATTTTCCCAATGACATGTACGCAGAAGGGGCTCCAGTGCCGCGCCCGAGGGGAGCGTTTTCACGATGGCGAAGGCCACTAAGAAAAACTCACGAACAGCCAAGTCCGCGGCCGGCGAGGGTGCCGGCAAGCGCGCCGCCTCGAAGGCGCGCACAACAAAGCCTGCTGCGCTCCATGCCTATCGCACGCACACCTGCGGCGCCTTGCGCCCCAGTGATGTGGGCGAGACGGTGCGCCTTTCGGGCTGGGTGCATCGGGTGCGCGACCATGGCGGGCTCTTGTTCATCGATCTGCGTGACCATTACGGCTTGACGCAGTGCGTCGCCGACCCGGACAGCCCGGCCTTTGCAGATGTGGAGAAGGTGCGCGCCGAATGGGTTGTGCGCATCGACGGCGAGGTCAAGGCACGCACGCCCGACACCGTCAACCCGAAGTTGCCCACGGGCGAGGTGGAGGTGTTCATCCGCGCACTCACCGTGCTTTCGGAGGCCAAGGAGCTGCCGCTGCCCGTCTTCGGTGAGCCCGAGTACCCCGAAGAGACGCGGCTCAAATACCGCTTTCTCGATCTCCGCCGCGAAACCATCCACAGGAACATCATGAAACGCTCGGAGATCATCGCCTCCATCCGGCGGCGCATGCGCGAGGCGGGCTTCTTTGAGTTCCAGACCCCCATCCTCACCGCCTCGAGCCCTGAGGGCGCGCGCGACTTCCTCGTCCCCTCACGGCTCCATCCAGGCAAGTTCTATGC
>WGBL01000179.1 GCA_015494375.1 Hyphomicrobiales bacterium
CCGACCTGGGCACTCGTCCCACCGGCGCCCCCTTTGCACACCGCCCCGACAGCGCTGGCAGCACCGGTTTGGAGCGTTCCCTCACCCGCCCATCCGGGCCGGAGGAGGAAGCGCGGGCGCAGGCGGCCACGAGGCTCTCACGGGAAGCGAGGTTTCTGCGTGCCATCCACAAGGCGGCCTGCGGGCCCTTCGGCACCGTGCTCGGGCCCGAGGCCAACGCCCTTCATCGCGACCATTTCCACCTCGACCTCGCGCCACGCAAACATGCGAGCTATTGCGAATAGGTCTGGCTCGGCGGGACGGCGATGCCGCAGCGGCGGGGTTGCAGTCCGGCGGCGGTGCGGCGCAATGGTTGTGCCGCGGCGGCGGTGCAACGGCGGTTGTGGAGAGGGGGCGCGGCGGTGGTGCGTCGGCGGCGCGGCGGTGGTGCAGGGGTTTGGCAGAGGGGTGCGAAGGCCGCATCTCGGGCCGCTCGCACATCCGCCATCGGCGAAAGGGCTTGGAGAACCTATAAGGCACGGAGGCGGCAAAACCAAACGGCCGGGACGCTGACCCCGTCAAGATCCTTTGCGTTCGCCATTTCCGATTGCAATGCATCCATATTAACAAAAACCCCATCGCAATCGCTCGACAGCAATCACGAACGACGCTATCGGGGCGTAGGTGCGCTTGACTTATGGCGGGGGAACCGGGGAGCCATGTTCAGCAAAATTCTGATTGCCAACCGCGGCGAGATCGCCTGCCGCATCATCGCCACGGCGCGCAAGATGGGCATCGCCACGGTGGCCGTCTACTCCGAGGCAGATCGCGACGCCCCTCATGTCGCACTTGCCGACGAGGCGGTGGCCATCGGCCCGGCGCCCGCGGCCCAGTCCTATCTCGCCATCGACAAGATCATTGCGGCCGCCCGCGAGACGGGCGCCGAGGCGGTCCATCCCGGCTATGGCTTCTTGTCGGAGAACGCGGCCTTTGCGCGGGCGCTCACCGATGCCGGGCTCACCTTCATCGGCCCCAACGTCGGCGCCATTGAAGCCATGGGCGACAAGCTCCGCTCCAAGGAGATTGCGGCCGCCGCGGGCGTCTCGACGATCCCTGGGCATGCGGGTGCCATCGCCGATGCCGAGGAGGCGGTGCGGGTAGCGGATCGGATCGGCTATCCGGTGATGCTCAAGGCCTCGGCCGGCGGCGGCGGCAAGGGCATGCGCATCGCCCGCTCGGCAGAGGATGTCCGCGAGGGCTTCGCCCGCGCCCAGAGCGAGGCCAAGGCGAGCTTTGGCGATGACCGCATCCTGATCGAGAGGTTCATCGAGCAGCCGCGCCATATCGAGATCCAGATACTCGCCGATGGCCATGGCAACATCATCCATCTGGGCGAGCGCGAGTGCTCGATCCAGCGGCGCAACCAGAAGATTGTCGAGGAGGCCCCAAGCCCTTTTGTCGACGCCGATATGCGCGCCCGCATGGCCAAGGAGGCGATCGCACTCGCCCGCGCCGTCGACTACCAAAGCGCCGGCACCGTCGAGTTCATCGTCGATCGGGAGCGCAACTTTTATTTCCTCGAGATGAACACCCGGCTTCAGGTCGAGCATCCCGTGACCGAGATGGTCACAGGGCTCGATCTTGTCGAGGAGATGATCCGCATCGCCGCCGGCGAGCCGCTTCGTCTCGGCCAGGACGACATTGCGCTCGAGGGCTGGGCGATCGAATGCCGCATCTACGCCGAGGACCCGAGCCGCGGCTTTCTGCCCTCGAGCGGACGCCTCAAGCGCTACCGCCCACCCGAAGTGGGCCCGCGCGACAGGCATACGGTGCGCCTCGACAGTGGTGTTGTCGAGGGCGGCGAGATCACCATGCATTACGACCCGATGATCGCCAAGCTCGTCACCCATGGCCGCGACCGCGAGGCGGCCATCGCCGCCATGGCCCGGGCGCTCGACTGCTTCCATATCGATGGCATCGCCCACAACATCCCGTTCCTCGGCGCGCTCATGGCGCATCCGCGTTGGCGTGCGGGCGAGTTGGCCACCACCTTTGTGCACGAGGTCTTCGGCGAGCGCTTCACGCCCCGCGCACCCGAGGGGGACGAGGCCCGTCTTTTTGCCACGGTGGGCGCCGCCATCGATCACCTCTCCAACATGCGCCGCAGCAAGATCAGCCAGCAGATGCCCGGTCGGCGGGTGTCCTTTCCCTCGCAGCGTATCGTGCGTTTAGGCCCGCACGAATTCCGCATGGAGGTCACGGGCGCGCTTGGCGCGCCCACGCGCGTCGCCTTTCTGGCCGAGGACGGCACAGCGGATGCGGCAATCGAGGTGCGCTCCGACTGGTGGCCCGGCGCGCCCATCTGGCATGGCGAGGTGGGCGGAGAGATGGTCGCTCTTGAGGTTCGGCCCATTCTCAATGGGGTTCGGCTCGCCCGCCGCGGCGTTTCTGGCGAGGTTGCCGTCTACACCGAGCGCGAGGCGCGGCTTGCTGCGCTCATGCCCATCAAGGAGGCACCCGACACCTCAAAGCTGCTGTTGTGCCCCATGCCGGGGCTCATCAAGTCGATCGCGGTCGCTGTGGGCGACGAGGTGCGCGCGGGCGATGCGCTCTGTGTCGTCGAGGCAATGAAGATGGAGAACATTCTGCGTGCCGAGCAGGACGGCGTCGTCAAGCGGCTCAACGCCAAGCCTGGCGACAGCCTTGCGGTCGATGCCGTGATCATGGAGTTTGCTTGAAGGTCTGGCGCTGGTGGTTCGCGCCGACCGCCCTCAATCCAGCCCAATTGCGGCCCTCGATTCCTCCTTCCGGCTTTGGCTGTCAGGTTTCTGGGCATCATCCGACCAGTTGAGCGCACGATAGTCGAAGCCACCCTCGATCGTCGGCTTGACGATCTGGAAATAGGGCGAGAGGTCGAAATCGCGCGGCGTAAAGAGGCTGTGGTGGCGGATATGGAGGATCTCACGCCGGCTGTAGGCGCTCTTGGCGAACGTCTCGTCATCGAGCCGCTCGACAATCGGCAGAATGGGATAGCGCACTTGCTGAAACGACTGCGCAATGAGTGTCGAGCAGATCGCTCGCGTCGGCTCGCCCGAGCCAAGCGCGATCATGCGCCGCCGCCAGCGCACGGGCACCGGCGGTGTGGGCAACAGATAGCGCGCAAGATCGATGATGTTGCGGGTGTCGTACTTGAGCCCGATCCGCGAAACCATGAAATCGATAACCTTCTGCCGGTCGGCCGCGGTCAAGCCGACAGGGCGGCAGATGCGGGTGTTGTAGGTGGCATACTTCGAAAGCGGCACCGCAACCACCCCCTCCCCCAGATTGGCCTCGATAAGCGTTTTCGGTTCGCCGCCGTCCTCGGGCGGGCCCAAAGCATCGCCGACATAAAGCGCGGCATGGGACCATGTCGACTGGGTCAAGTACTTGATTGCTGTTGAGATTTTCTGGTTTCCCTCAATCAGCAGCACATCGGCCGGCTGCAGCACGCGCCGGAGCGTGATCGGATCCGAAGGCGTGAACGGCTCATAGCCGCTCGCCTCCTCCTGCAACACCCGAGCGAGCCAGGCGCCAATCCTGTCGAGCAATGAATCGATGAAGCTCATCTAGCCGAACCGTACCCCGAATCTAGCCGAACCGCACCCCGAACTCGAGCAACCGTTCTCATGTTCTCAGCCATGGCATCTGTCACCGGCCAAGGCTCAATTTGCGCCCTTGCCGCCTTTTATGCCAAGACACCAGTGCGGGCTTGCAATTCACAACTTTAGAACTATTCTAAAGAGAAGCCTTTCGCGCAAGCTCGTGCCAATCTGGAGGGGCCCCACCAAATGAAGCGGTTTTCCGAATTGAGCGAGCAGGAGATCCTCGCCCTGGCGATCTCCCTCGAGGAGGAGCACAGCCGAATTTTTGCCGACTATGCCCATGGACTCGAGGAGAATTATCCCGCCTCTGCCAAGGTCTTTGCCGAAATGGCCGAGGAGGAGAACGAGCACCGGCGCCGGCTGATCGATCTTTATCGCGAAAAGTTCGGCGAGCACATCCCGCTCATCCGCCGCCAGGATGTCAAGGGCTTTGTGACGCACAAGCCGCTCTGGATGGTGCGCCCGCTGGGCCTCGATGCGGTGCGCAAGCAGGCCGAGGAGATCGAGTATGAGACGCGCACGTTTTATGAGCGGGCGCTCGAGCGGACGAGCGATGCCAGCATCCGCAAGCTGCTCGGCGACCTGGCCGAGGCCGAGCGCAGTCACGAGTCGCTCGCCGAGCGCCTGGCCGAGACGCACCTGACCAAGGAGGCGCGCAGCGAGGAAGATGACATGCGCCGGCGCATGTTCGTCTTGCAGATCGTCCAGCCGGGTCTTGCGGGCCTCATGGATGGCTCGGTCTCGACACTGGCCCCGCTCTTTGCCGCCGCCTTTGCGACACAGGACACATGGGAGACCTTTCTCGTCGGCACCGCCGCATCGATCGGCGCCGGCATCTCAATGGGCTTTGCCGAGGCGCTCTCGGACGACGGCACCTTGACCGGGCGCGGGCATCCGATGATCCGCGGCTGGGTGACGGGCGCCATGACGGCCGTCGGTGGCATCGGCCACACGTTGCCTTATCTCATCCCCAATTTCATGACTGCCACCGCCATCGCCGTTGCCGTGGTGCTGATCGAGCTCTGGCTGATTGCCTGGATCCGCGCCAAGTATATGGACACACGCTTTCTCCAGGCGGTGTTCGAAGTGGTGCTTGGCGGCCTTATCGTCTTCGGGGCGGGTGTGCTCATCGGCAACGCCTGAACCGATTACATGGCTTCTTGATCAAGTTGATCAAGTTGATCAAGTGCCCTTAGCTGGCGACCTGCGAGCGGCCCAAACGTCTTGGCTGTTGTCTCATGGCCGCTTGTACTGAGGAAACTCTTGACCGTAATGAGCCTCTTGAGCGTGGCAACCTTTTGGCCGTGATGGCCCCTTGACCGCGATCGGGGATCCGCCCCATAAGGCGCCAATGCTGGAATTCACCCGCCAGATGACCCTCTGGGGCCCGCGCAGCCGCTTCGGCCTGCTCGTGGCCGGGCTCACGCTCCTGCTCGATCAGGCCAACAAGTGGTGGCTGCTCGAGATCTATGACATCGCCGCTCGGGGGCGTGTCGCCGTCACTCCCTTCCTCGACCTCGTCTTTGTCAAGAACACCGGCGTGAGCTATGGGCTGCTGGCAAGCGAAGGCATGCTCGGGCAATACCTTCTCGCGCTCTTTGCCGGCATTGTCGCGGTGGTGCTTTTTGTCTGGCTTGCGCGGGTTGCGCAATACACCCTCGCCCTTGCCATTGCGCTCGTTCTCGGCGGGGCGCTGTCCAATGCCATCGATCGGCTCCTGCTCGGTGGCGTGGCCGACTTCTACTCCCTCCATGCCTTCGGATTTTACTGGTATGTCTTCAACTTGGCCGATGTGGCGATCGTTGCGGGCGCCGCCCTCTTCCTGTATGAGTACCTCTGCAGTGGCCGCAAAAGGGCCTCAAACGAGGCTTAGGTGCTGTTGAGGTCTGTGAGCGATCCCGAAGGTGGGCGCCCGGCTCGTGTTTCGGCGTGCAATTGCGAGGGGGCGGCAGCTGCTACGGCTTCGGGGTTTGCTATATTTGGGCGTTCTGATTCGCACCTTGTCGGTCGAATGGCTGCATGAGAGCGCGGCCGCAGAGAGAGCAGGGCCGCAGAGAGCAGGGCCGCAGAGAGCAGGGCCGCAGAGAGCAGGGCCGCCGAGAGCAGGGCCGCCGAGAGAGCAGGGCCGCAGAGAAAGCATGAGCAGAGAGGCTCATATGCGAACCTCCGAGAGCAAAGCCTGTGAGAGCCGTTCCAGCGAATACGGCCTGGCGTTGGGGGCGACCGCACGGCTCGCCGCTGTGGTTGTGCTCGCAAGCCTGCTCGCCGGTTGCGCCGATGGTGTGGAGCTCAATGGCAAGGTGTTCGATCTGCTCGGCGTCAGCTCGCAGGCGGCAAAGCGAGAGGCCAAGCTCGCCGAACGCGCCCCACTCGTCGTCCCGCCGTCCAATAAGCTACCGCCACCGGGTGTTGCGCGCACCGCGCCGCCCGATCCCGCATGGCCTGTCGATGCCGATGAACAGCGCATTGCCAGCGAGCAGGCGCAGAAGGAAAAAGTGCGCAAGATGTGTGCCGATGCCGCCTGGCAGAAGAAGACCAACCGTGAAGAGTTCGATCGCATCACCAAAGACGGCACGCTGTGCGCATCGTTCCTTCATAATCTTCTCAAGAAGGCCGTCCAATAACCAGGCAGCCCGCTCGTGGAACATCCCGGGCGGGGCAGCCAGAGGGCCGAACGACCCGGCGGCGCAAGAGCCAGCCAGCTAATCGTGGGCGGCAGGTGCGGTTAGGCCTGGGCGACTGCCTGCGCAGCGATCGCACCCGGCTCTCGGCCGCCGTGATCCGCGGGCGCCGGTGCGCCAAACGTGATCGATCATGCTGGGATGTTACGCGGGCATCGGCCCGCCAAACATGAACACCCCGCTAAGCATGAACAACATGTAAGTTGACTTTGGCCCCATCCCATCGGATCACCATGGCTCGGCTCGCCGATTGGGGCGCCGGAGCCAGGCTCTTTCGCCCCTTGGATGCCCGCGAGCCCTTCCGGCGGATCGATGTCGCCAAGGCGATCAGGCGAGCAAGCCGCCAAGCAGCAAATTGAGTAGGGGACCAGGCAGCCGAGAGGCGAACAACCAGCTGATCGTGCGATCAGGCATCAGGCCAACCAGAGACCCATGAAGATAACGCGACACCATCCCTCAAGGGCAATGGCAACGATCATCCAGGGGGTGCTCATCGTCATGGCAAGTCTTGCGATTTCCGCGCTATCCGAGGAGGCGGAGGCCGCGGGCACACGCGCCTTTCATGACAAATTGGAAAACGGCATGGAGGTGGTCGTGATCCCCGACCACCGGGCGCCCGTGGTCACCCACATGGTCTGGTACAAGGTGGGTGCCGCCGATGAACAGGCCGGCCAGTCGGGCCTTGCCCACTTTTTCGAGCACCTCATGTTCAAGGGCACCGAGAAAATACCGCCCGGCCAATTCTCGAAAATCGTCGCCCAGAACGGCGGGCGCGACAACGCCTTTACGAGCCAGGACGCCACCGCCTACTTCCAGCGCATCGCCAAGGACCGGCTCGGACTGGTGATGGAGATGGAAGCCGACCGGATGCGCAATTTGCGGCTTTCCGAAAAGGATGTCGTCACCGAGCGCGAGGTCATCCTCGAGGAGCGCCGCTCCCGTGTCGACAACGATCCGGGCAGTGTGCTCTCGGAGGAGGTCTATGCCGCGCTCTATCGCTCACACCCCTATGGCAGCCCGGTGATTGGCTGGGCGCACGAGATTGCCGCGCTCGATCGCGCCTCGGCGCTCGCCTTCTACCGCCGCTATTACGCCCCCAACAATGCCATCCTCGTCGTTGCCGGCGATGTCGAGCCCGAGGAGGTCATGGCGCTTGCGAAAAGGACCTATGGCAAGATCGCCCCGGTCCCTGATGCCACCCGCGCGCCGCGCCCCAAGGAGCCACCCCATCGCGCGGCGCGGCGGGTGTTGCTCAAGGATGCCCGCGCCGGCCGGCCGACAATGCAGCGCCTCTATCTTGCGCCGAGCTATACGACGGCCGAGCCGGGCGAGGCGGAGGCCATCGATCTGCTGGTCAAGGCGCTCGCGAGCGGCGCCACGAGCCGCCTCTACCGGCGCCTTGTGGTCGAGGAGAAGTTGGCCGCGAGTGCCGGCGGCTGGTACATGAGCACGGCGCTCGACTATGGCCGTATCGGCTTTTATGCCATCGCCGCAGACAAGAACGAGCTCGGCGAGATCGAACGCATACTCGACGAGGTGATTGCCGATGTGATCGAGAACGGCCTGACGGCCGAGGAGCTCGAGCGGGCGAAAAACCTCTATATCGCCGATTATGTGTATGAGAGCGACAGCCAGTCCTCGCTCGCCCGGCGCTATGGCTGGGGGCTTGTGACCGGGCTCACCATTGCCGACATCGAGGCCTGGCCCGAGCGGTTGCGCGCCGTCACACTGGAGGACGTAAAAAAGGTGGCGCGGAAGTACCTCGACATCCGGCGCTCGGTCACGGGCTGGCTCGAGCCCGCCCCGGCGCATACCGCCCGCGATGGCAGCGGCGACGCGTCGGCCGCAGAGTCAAAGTCAAAGTCCAAGTCCTGAACCGGCGAACGACCGCCCGAACGACGACTCGAGCGACCGCCCATGGGGGTTCGATTGCCATGTTTGCTTCGCCACCAACTCAGACAGACCGAAAGCTGCGTGCGCGCCTTGCGGCAGCCCGCATTACGTTTGCCGGCCTTCTCGCCCTTGTCGGAGCCCTCCTTGTCCTTCAGCCGCGCGAGGCCCACGCCATGAAAATTCAGGAGGTGACGAGCCCCGGAGGCATCAAGGCCTGGCTCGTCGAGGAGCACACGATCCCCTTGCTCGCAATGCGTTTTGCCTTTGCGGGCGGCGCCGCCCAGGACCCCGAGGATCGAGCGGGGCTCGCCCATTTCCTGACCGCCATGCTCGACGAAGGCGCGGGTGATCTCAAATCGAGCGCCTTTCAGGAACGCCTCGAGAAATTTGCCGTGCGCATGAGCTTTGATGCCGGCAAGGATACGTTCAGGGGCTCATTCCAGACGCTGACCGAGTATCGCAAGGAGGCGATCGAGCTGTTGCGGCTGGCGCTCAATGAGCCGCGATTTGACGAGGACGCCATTGAGCGCATGCGGCGACAGATTCTCGCGCGCCTTCAAATCGACGCCAAAGACCCCGACAGGGTCGCCTCGCGGGCCTGGTTCGAGGCGGCGTTCGGCAAGCATCCCTACGGCCGCCCCACCAAGGGGACCCTCGAATCGGTGAAGAAGATCAGCGCCGCGGACCTCGAGGCCTATCGCAAGCGCGTCTTTGCCAAGGACAACCTCAAGATCGCCGTCGTGGGCGACATCGATGCCAAGGCGCTTGGGAGCCTGCTCGATACGGTCTTTGGCGGGCTGAGCGAAAAGGCGGAGTTGCGGCCCGTGCCGGCCGTCGTCCCCAAAGAGGGCCCCATCGAGCGGGTGATTGAAATGGATGTGCCGCAGTCGGTGGTCCAATTTGGTCATGCCGGCATTGCTCGCAAGGACGACGATTTCGTGCCGGCCTATGTCCTCAACTACATTCTCGGCGGTGGCGGCTTCAGCTCGCGCCTCACGGAAGAGGTGCGCGAGAAGCGTGGTCTCGCCTATTCCGTCTATAGCTATCTCTATCCCTTCAAGCACACGGCGCTTTTCCTCGGCGGTGTGGCGACCAAGAACGATGCGGTGGCGCAATCGCTTTCGGTCATTCGCAAAGAGCTCGCCCGCATGGCCAGCGAGGGCCCGACGGAACAGGAGCTCGAGAATGCCAAGCGCTACCTCACCGGCTCTTATCCGCTGCGCTTTGACACCAACAGCAAGATTGCCGGCCAGCTCATGTGGATCCAGGTGGAAGATCTCGGCATCGACTATGTCGAGAAGCGCAACGGCCTGATCGAGGCGGTGACACTCGACGACCTTCGTCGCGTCGCCAGGCGCCTGCTCAAGCCGGACAAGCTCATCGTGACCATCGTTGGCAAGCCCACCCGTCTGGAGAAAAAAGACGGCAGCTGATCGCGCGCTACGCCAACTTCGCGCAACCAACGCCTTGCGGCCCAGCCCCCGTATTGCCGCCGGAGGTGCCCTCCTCGGTGAGGCGCATCACGCCCCATGTCTGAGGGCCGATTGCCATGGGGAGAAGACACTCGGTTTTGTGTCCCTCCACTTTCCATTCCGCATCCGCAGGCCCCGCCGTCTCATGAGCGCCGCCGTCCTGTGGCCCTCACACTTCGTATCACCCCGGCCGTGGCTATGTCTTGCGCCATGACCAGTCGGCCATGTGGCGCCGCAGCCAGGTGAATTGCCGCTTGATGTAGTGCCGGGTCTCGGTTTGTGCGTGGGCAATGGCCTCATCGAGGCCGAGGCGGTCCTCAAGATAGGCCGAGAGCGGCCTCACACCATGGGCCCGCATGATCGGCTTGTCGGGCGCGAGCCCAAGCGCCCGGAGGGCGGCCACCTCCTCGCGCGCACCGGCCGCCACCATGGCCTCGAGGCGGGCATCGGCACGGCTATAGAGCGTCTCGCGATCAGGGGCGAGCACAATCCGCTCACAGTCGTCCGCGGCAAGCGGGGGCGCGCCCGCCTGCCGCTGCCAATGGGCGAGCGAGCGGCCCGTCGCCGCCCAGACCTCGAGCGCACGCACAAGCCGCTGACGGTCGCTCGGCCGCAGCCGCGCAGCCATCTCGGGGTCGCGCTCACGGAGCATGGCATGGAGCCCGGGGCCCGTGTGCGTGCGCGCAACCTGCCGCCAGTGTGCGCGCACCGATTGCGGGATGTCGGGCACCGGCGAAAGCCCCTCGAGCAGCGCCTTGAAATAAAGCCCCGTGCCGCCGACGATGATCGCCACAGCGCCCGTTGCCTGTGCTTCTTTGAGAACGGCACTCACGTCCTCGAGCCAGCGGCCGACCGAATAGTCATCGGCGCCGCTCACATGACCATAGAGGCGATGGGGCACGCGGGCTTCGTCCTCGGGGCTCGGCCGGGCGGTGAGGATGCGCAGCTCGCGATAGACCTGCATCGAGTCGGCATTGACGATAAGGGCGGGCTGCGCCTCTTTGCTGGCGAGCTCGCGGGCGAGCGCAAGGGCGAGCGCCGACTTGCCGCTTGCGGTCGGCCCTGCGATAAGGATGGCGCGCCTGCCTTGGCGTGATGATCGAGCCATGGCCTCGAGCTAGAGCATGTTTTGGCTAGATAGAACCATTCTGACGGAGCGGATTTGTGTCAGGAGCAAGCAAAGGACCGCAGGCAATATCAGGAGATATTGTCAAGGGGCTTTGCGCCGCTAATGGCGCAAATCCGCCCGTCCCTCCGGGTTTCCGATTGGCGGGCGCCCGAGCGCCGGAATGTCCTCGACCGATGCCCCCACATCGCCCTTCGGCCACTCCGGCGCCGGATCGCACACGCCAATCGAGAAACAGAATTGATCCTATCTAGCCAAAACATGCTCTATATCCACAGGGAGTGAGCGCCGTGCGGATTACGGCTGAGCGATGGACCAGGAGGATGGACCTATGCCCAAGACGAGACTGAAAAACATTCCCGCGCGTGAGCTTCCCGCCGAATGGCTGGCCCGGCTCGGCCTCGAAAGCGATGCGCGCGTCGATGTTACAATCGAGAAGATCGCGACGCACGAGGATGGCGACGAAGAGCGTCGACGGTTCGACCGCAAGGCCATAGAGCGTATTCTCGACGGGGTGGCTGATTTGCCGGCGCGCGACAATCGCACGGCAGACGAGATCATCGGCTACGATGCCCGCGGTCTGCCGCTATGATTGTCGATACATCGGCACTGATCGCCATCCTGCTCAAGGAGCCGGGCTATGGTCTCTTACTCGATCGTCTCGAGAAGGCTGATGCCATCAGGATCTCGACCGCAACGGTGCTTGAGGCGAGCATCGTCATGTATGCTCGCCTGGGGCCAAAGGGTGTCGCGGCGCTGCATGCACTGTTGACTGCCATGGGGGCCGAGGAAATCGCTTTCACCACCCGCCATCGTAAAGAGGCCGAGCGCGCCTATGCCGCCTATGGTAAGGCGAGCGGCCATGAGGCACGGCTCAACTATGGCGATTGCATGACCTATGGCTTGGCAAAGTGTTCCGGTCTGCCCCTGCTGTTCAAGGGCGACGATTTTAGTCGCACCGATCTCGATTTGGTTGGCCCCGTCCGTTGAGGCCACCGGTGTGCGATGCAGATTGGGCTAAGCGTCGCCCCTATGACATGCGCCACGACCTCTCGATATATGGCAACCACCCATGTTGACGGAGATTGCCGGCGCGGCCATTGTCGCGGCCCAGTGAGCAACGATTGAGAAGGGCGGCGATGAGCGAGCTTCGCCTCTACAACACGCTGACGCGCGAGAAAGAGCGCTTCGAGCCGATCGATCCCCGCAACGTGCGCATGTACGTCTGCGGGCCGACGGTCTATGACTATGCGCACATCGGCAATGCGCGGCCGATCATCGTTTTCGACGTGCTCTATCGGCTCTTGCGTCACCTCTATGGTGCCGAGCATGTGACCTATGTGCGCAACATCACCGACGTCGATGACAAGATCAACGCCCGCGCCGCCGAGGAGGGGGTGCCGATCGCCGAGATCACGGCGCGCACGACCGAGCAGTTCCACAGGGATATCGCCGCGCTCGGCGTGCTCGAGCCAACGCACGAGCCGCGCGCCACCGAGCACATCGAAGAGATGAAGGCGATGATCGAACGGCTCGTTGCGAACGGCTGTGCCTATGTCGCCGAGGACCACGTGCTGTTCGATGTCACGAGCCGGCCCGATTATGGCCGGCTGTCGCGGCGCTCGCTTGAGGAGATGATTGCAGGCGCCCGCGTCGAGGTCGCGCCCTTCAAGCGCAATCCGCAGGACTTTGTCTTATGGAAGCCCTCCAAATCTAGCGAGCCGGCTTGGGCCTCGCCGTGTGGTATTGGGCCCAAGGGACGCCCCGGCTGGCATATCGAGTGCTCGGCCATGTCCGACAAATGGCTCTGGCAAGAGGTGTGCGACAAGCTCTCCGAGGCCGGGCGTGCGTGCCCCCACGTCTTCGACATCCATGGCGGCGGCGTCGATCTCGTCTTTCCCCATCACGAGAACGAGATTGCGCAAAGCTGCTGCGCCCACGGCAGCGACCAGATGGCGCGCTACTGGCTGCACAACGGCTATCTCCAGGTGGAAGGCGAGAAGATGTCCAAGAGCCTGGGGAATTTTATAACGATCCATGAGCTGCTCGAGGAGTGGCCGGGGGAGGTGCTGCGCTTTAACATGCTGCGCACCCATTACCGCCAGCCGCTCAATTGGACCGCGCAAGGCTGCCGCTCCGCAACGACCGAGTTCATGAAGTTCGGGCGTCTGCTTGGAAAGGATGGTTGGGAGCCCCGCTCCAATCACTTGGCTCCGGCCTTTCTTGAGGCCCTCCTCGACGACATGAATACCCCGGCCGCCATCGCGGCGCTTCACGAGGTGTGTGACGAGTTTCGAAGCACCTCGGTAGCGGATTTGGAGCAGGAAAGACGTCTGGATGCTCTTGTCAATGGCTTGGCCCTGCTGGGTTTCGATGACGTTGCCGGCTTCGAGGCGAGACTGATCGCGTTCAAGAAGAGACGTGCGGGAATTGATCCAGAGCAAGTTGAAATCCTCGTAAGCGAACGCGAGGCGGCGCGCGCCAAAAGGGATTGGGCCGAGGCCGATCGCATCCGCGACGAGCTCAGAGACATGGGGATCGAGCTCGAGGACACGCCCGAGGGCACCAAGTGGCGCCTGGCGCGCTGATTTCGTGTGGCGCTGATTGTATGCGCTGAGGCAGACGGCAGACTTGGTGGCGATGAAAGGTCCAAGGAGGGCGGCGTGCGGAGGTTCGCCTTATAACCGTTCGTTCTATGTTCTATTTTTGTTGACATCCTGTCCGATTCGTCTTATTAGAACGAACAGGGAACACAAACCAACCAGCAATCAACAGGCCCCCATTGGCGGGCCTTTGAGGACCGCTCCAGGCCGGAAGATGGCTTGAAGCGAGAAGGAGTTCTTTTGCTCCCGCCCGGAGACTGCGCGCTGCGCGACCGGGACGGTGGGGTGGGCCTGGCGTGGTTGCCGATGCGTGCTGCCTGTGGCGCCCTGGTGTGGTGTCGATGCCTGCTGCTTGCCGCGTGCCCTGGTGTGGTGTTGGCGCTTGCCGCCTGTCGCGCCTTGGCGTGATGCTGGCGCCTGCTGCCTGCCATGCCCGGGTGTGGTGTGGGATGGCGGGGTGCGGCCCGGTATGGGGCCGGCACTTGCTGCCTGTTGCGGTTTGGTGTGGGCAGGGCACCGTGGGATCGGAACACTGCTGTGGGCGGCACGGAATCGGTTGCGTTCCGGGTCGCGTTTTGGAGGGCGTGCGCTGTTTGTGAGACGGGAGGTTGGCCGGGAGCTGAAAGCACGGCGTTTGCCGCTCTGGATCGCCGAAGAGGGGCCGCAATGACGGCTTTCTGGAAATATTGAGGAGCCAGAAAGCATCGAAGTGAAAAAGCATCGAAGCGCAAAAGCATTAAAGTGCCAGAAAGAGTTTTGCCGTGGATCGCTTATCGCTCAAGTCTTGCGTTTTGCCCGGTTGCTCGTCTCAGGGCCGCAGTCCACGGCATTCCCCCGCGCCTGCATTGCCCCAGAATGCAGAGCGCCGGACGGCTGGCCTTGCGTGCGCCTCATGCCCCCAAGCCCCCTCCAAGGGGCGTGACGGTAAAGGGCATGGTCGTCCACTTGTGCATGCATGCCCCCTGCATGCGTGCCCCCTGTATGAGTACTCTCTGTATGCGTACCCCTTGGCCGGTGAGGCGGAGGCGCACAAGCGAGACGCCCTCCTCGACGACCTGCGGGCCCGGGTAGAGGCCATCCTCACGCGGAACCCCGCCCATGATCGCGATGCCGCTGCCACCCCCGCAGCGGCATCGCGATCATGGGCGGGGTTCCGCGTGAGGATGGCCTCTACCCGGGCCCGCAGGTCGTCGAGGAGGGCGTCTCGCTTGTGCG
>WGBL01000180.1 GCA_015494375.1 Hyphomicrobiales bacterium
CTCCCAGATAACGGTGCTGACGTTCGGGGCTATGGGTCCCCGACAATCCCGCGGATCAAGGAGCGGTGCAAGATGGCACCCGCTGCGGTGTCAGTGGCACCCACTGCGGTCGCGGGATTTCGGGGACGACGGCGGTTTGCGCCGCATTCCATGCCATGGGGTTGGTGTATAATGGCGGCCGATGCCACTCAGGCCCTGGGCACGCGCGCTGCCCGGGCGATGCGGAGCGGGAGCGCTCGATGCAGTACTTGGTGCTTGGTTTTGGGGTGCTGGCGCTGCTCTTGCTGCTGGTGCGCTGGTTCGTGCGGGTTCCGGCGGGCCGGTTGGCGCAGCGGATACGGCTCGTCGGCGGTATCGGGGCCCTCATCTTGGCGACGCTGCTTTCGCTCATCGGCTGGTTTGCCATCGCCGCCCCGCTTGCGGGCTTCGGGCTGATGCTGCTCACCCGCCGCGGCCCCTTCGGCGGTGGCAAGCCGAGCGCCGGGCAGACCTCTTCGGTGGAGACGGAATGGCTGGCCATGGAGCTCGACCACGACACGGGCGCCATGCGCGGGCGCGTGCTCAAGGGCCGCTTTGCGGGCCGCGAGCTTGCGGCTCTCGGCCAGGCCGAGCTCATGGCGCTCGCACAGGAGTTGCTCATCGACGACCCGCCCTCGGCGCAACTGCTCGAGGCCTATCTCGATCGGCGGTTTCCCAACTGGCGCGAGGCGGGCGCCGGAGACCACAAGGGCGCGGCCGGCGCCAGTGGCGATGGCGGGGGTGCGGCCGGCCCCGACGGCAGCGCCATGACACGGGAGGAGGCGCTCGCCATCCTCGGCCTCGAGGAGGGCGCAAGCGAGGAGGAAATCCGCAAGGCCCACCGCACGCTCATGAAGCGCCTTCATCCCGACCATGGCGGTTCGACCTATCTCGCCAGCAAGCTCAACGAGGCCAAGGAGCGCCTGCTCGGCTCTGCCTGAGAGCCTAGTCGTATCCTGGTCGTGTCTTGTACCGGCTACCGGCGAGCGAAAGGATTGGCTTGAGATAGATACGATATTCTGACTTGTCGCTCCATTCCTCACGTCACCGCCGGGCTGTCCAAGCAATCAGTCGAAACAAGACACCTTTGCGGGCACGGCACGTATGTGTCTTGCGGTTTGCCATCAGTTGGCAGGGCTCGATCGCTTGGCTTGGCGGCATTTGGCGGTATCAGGCCCTGCGGATGCCGCAACATGTGCCCCAATACATGTGCGCCAATGTATCCGGATGCGTGCAGACCACATGGGCCGCCCGCAGGCGAGTCGAAATCAAATGGCCCGACGCCATGTGCGGGTCGGCTGAACAACCGCCCGCTTTCCGACTACTTGCCGCGGCGTTTGGTGGTGCGCTTGTTTTTGCGACCAAGGCCCATCTGCTTGGCCAGGCGCGAGCGCGCCTTGGCGTAGTTCGGGGCCACCATGGGGTAGTCGTGGGGCAACCCCCAGCGCTCGCGATACTCCTCGGGCGTCAGATTGTAGTGCGTCCGCAAGTGGCGCTTGAGCTGCTTGAACTTCTTGCCGTCCTCAAGACAAATGATGTAGTCGGGCGTTACCGACTTCTTGATCGGAACTGCCGGCTTGAGCTCCTCGCGCGGCGGCTGTGCGCCACGAACGGCCGCCTTGGCAAGGGCCTCGTGCACCTCGCCGATCAGGCCGGGAACGTCTGATGCGACCACGGCATTGTTGCTGACGAAGGCTGAAACGACCTCCGCCGTGAGCTCAACGAGCTCGTGGTTGTTGTTCTGATTTTCGCCCATTTCGTCACTCCTTCTCGTATCACAAACCTCGTAGCCGCCAAGTGCTTGTCGAGGAACGAGGAAAAACCCGAGAACGGCCGTTGTCTCTGCCCTCTACAACTCCCGCCTCGATGTTTCCCGTTTTTGGCAATACTTCAGAAACCCTCAATAAACACGTATTTTTGTCTACCTTAGTTAATATTTGGTCGAGTTGTCGCTCCGTGCTACATAAACTAACGACCGCATGAAAAGAAAACGAGATTTTTCCATTGTTGTCAAGATCATTGGGAAATGATCACATGCTTGTGTCATGCCATGTCACGATAGAACTGAGAGAATTCATGTTTTCAAAAAACACTATCTGCTAGGAAGGCTGGGTTTGACCATCTCCTACAACGAGAATGTTTCAACACAACATGAGCATGCAATGAGAAAGTTCTCAACTGCGACTCCGGGGCGGCGGACACTCTTCTTTTCAGCGCATTTGCCTGGATCTGTTGCTTTGGGCCTTTGGCTCGCACAACCACACATCGAGGTGTTTTGCTGTTCCGCAATCCTGGCGCGCATATGCGGCCGTGACACCTCCAAGACATGCTCTATTTGTGGGGCAATATTTCCGACATCAAGTGCGACAAAACAGGTGCGACAAGAGAGAACTCGCCCCTTCGTGGGCCTCGTCGTGAGCGATCAATGGCGGTCATATATTCTCTCCCCTCTTTTTGAGTGGTCATTTCACGTTGGGCGACTGTCATGGAGCAACCAAGGTGCACCTCCATGGGCCGGTTTCACCCTCAGTGGAGGGTCAAGCGTAATACATCAAGAGACTGAGCCCCAGCATGAGCGTGATCCAGAACGCCATGTTGCCCGTCGGCCAGTGGCGACCAAGCACCCCCTCGGGGCCATGGTGGCGATAGAGCTCGGCGAGAAGGCGGTTGCTGTAGCCCTGTGCGCGATCCGCCAAACGCTGCAAGTGCGGCGTCACGTGAGCGGCAAACCAGGCAACGAGCCATGGCGCGAGGCGGCGATAGAACCAATCCGTATCGAGCGTGATGGTCTCGGTCCGTTTGAGCCAGCCGAGCATGACGAAAAACGCAAGCCCCGAGAAAAGCAGCAGCTGCAGCTGATAGACCACATGGCTCGGCGTATAGGGAACATAAGCGACGTCATAAGGCAGGAGGGCATAGAGCCACGCCGGTGCGACGCCAAAAGCAAGTGAGGCGATTGCAAAGAGGACCATGGCCGCGCGCATGTTCCATGGCGGTTCATCGGGCCGCAGACCCGAATCCCTTTGAAAGAACACAAACCAGGGAAACTTGATCCCGGCATGGAGAAAAACGCCGGCCGAGGCCGCAGCGAGCAGAAACCAGACCACAGCCAGTTGCGCATCCGCCGCCCCTTGCGAGATCATGGCCTTGGCTGGAAAACCCGAGGTGAGTGGAAACGACGAAATCGAAAGCGCCCCTATGATGCCGCAGATAGAGGTGAGCGGCATGGTGCGAAAGAGGCCGCCGAGCTCGGTGCACTTGCGCCGGCCGGTCATAAGCAGCACAGAGCCCGCCGACATGAGCAGCAGCGCCTTGTAGATGATGTGCACGAATGCGTGGGCCGCCGCCCCGTTGAGCGCCATCTGACTGCCAATGCCGATGCCGGCAATCATGAACCCGACCTGATTGACGATGCTGTAGGCCAGGATGCGCCGCATGTCGTTTTCGAGGATCGCATAGATGATACCATAGAACACCATATAAAGGCCGACATAAATCAAGAGCTCTGTGCCGGGAAAGCCTCGCAGCAGAACATAGACCGCGGTCTTGGTGGTAAACGCCGAGAGAAAGACCGTGCCGCTCCAGGAAGCTTCGGGATAGGCGTCGGCGAGCCAGGCGGAAAAGGGCGGCGCGCCGGCATTGATGAGAAAGCCTGCGAGAATGAGATAGCGGGGCCAGCTGTCCGCCGCCATGGCCTTGAACGCGAGATCACCGGTGCTCGCTACCTCACCGGCTATCCCCGCCATCAGCAAGGCGCCCCCCAACAAGTGAATGGCCGCGTATCGAAGCCCCGCACCGGCAGCGCCCCGCCCACCGGCCCAAATGACAAGTGTCGAGCCGATGGCCATCAGCTCCCAGAAGACAAAGAGCGTTATGAGGTCGCCGGCAAACACCGCGCCGATTGCGCTGCCCGCATAAATGAAGGCCGCAGCGAGCTCCAGCGTCCGCCGTTGATTGAGCGCAAAGAGGGCGCCGGCAAACGCCATCCCTGCAAAGACCGTTGCGAAAAGGCGTGCCAAAGCATCGGCCTTGAGTGGGACGAGGCGATAGCCGAGGTAGTCGAAGGCAATGGCCGCCCCGTCCGGCACTTGCCACACGAGTGCCAAAGTAACGAGCGGTGCCACAAGCAGCAGCGCCGCGCGCCAGAGCCCAGACCCGGACAGGGCCGGCAACAAGAGCCCCGCCGCAATGAGCACCAGGCCCGGCGGCACGAGAGAGCCGATTGCCCAAAGATCAGTCGTCATAATAGTTTTCCGGCCTTTTCAAAATCACACCAAGGGCCTTTGAGAAGACAATGAGTGCCGTACAGCTCACGAACCCGAACCAGGCGCCAAAGCCGAATGTGCCCTCGATGCCGAACTTGGGGTGATGCGTGACAAACAAATCGGCAATGACCGTGCCGGCAAGCAGTGCCGCAAAGCTCCACCACAACCACCTGATCGTTTGCGGCCGTGCCAGCCAGTGCTCTGTGATCTGAGTGCTCTCTCTGGGTTGATCGGGCATGGCTCCGCTCCCGTCTTTTGCCTCCCTATTCGACCATCGCACGGGCGAGCCTTAGAGCCGGCTCGGGAAAAAGGAAAAGCGCAATGGTTCCCGCCGCCGTGGCCACCAGGGCCACGACGATGGGCCAGGGCGCTTCGCCATGCCCAAAACCGCCGCCGCCCGAGCTGCCCGCTCTGTCCGACGGGCCGCAAAAGAAGGCGCGATAGACGATAGGGAGAAAATAGGCTGCGTTGAGCACCGTACTCGCCAGAAGCACGACGACAGCCAGCCATTTTCCGGCGGTCATTGCGGCACTCAGAATGAACCATTTGCCGAGAAAGCCGGCCGTGGGCGGCAAGCCGATCATGCTGAGCGCGCCCACCACGAATGCGCCCATCGTCCAGGGCATCCGTCGCCCGATGCCATCGAGCTCGCTCACGTTGGTGTGGTGGGCGGCCGTGTAGATGGCACCTGCGGCGAAAAAAAGCGTGATCTTGGAGACCGCATGGGCGGCGATGTGCAAGGCGGCGCCAACGGCCGAGAGGGGCGTGAGGATGGCGGCCGCCAGCACGACATAGGCGAGCTGGCTCACGGTCGAGTAGGCCAGGCGCCGTTTGAGATTGTCGCTTGCAA
The DNA here is from genome assembly GCA_015494375.1 of Hyphomicrobiales bacterium. Taxonomy (GTDB): domain Bacteria; phylum Pseudomonadota; class Alphaproteobacteria; order Rhizobiales; family S144-23; genus S144-23. The sequence continues at coordinate 5,134 of WGBL01000180.1, forward strand.
GGGCATAGAGCGAAGCGATGATGACCGTTGCGCCGGCAACGGCAAGCAGCCAGTCGCCTTGACCACTCGTGGCCAGCGTCTCGATGCCGAAGACATAGACAACTACTTTGAGAATGGCGAACACCCCCGCCTTGACGACGGCGACGGCATGAAGGAGAGCGCTCACGGGTGTGGGCGCCACCATCGCGGCGGGCAACCAGCGATGCAGCGGCATGAGTGCTGCCTTGCCGATGCCGAAGGCATAGAGCGCAAGGAGGATAAGGGTTGTGGTGCCTTCCGCCTTGCCTTTTAGGATGCCGCCCGGTGTGAAATCGAGCGTGCCGGCAATTGCCGCCGTCGCCACGATCGCCGGCAGAAAGAGGAGCATCGAGGTGCCGAGCAGCATGAGCAGATAGGTGCGCCCGCCCGCCTTCGCCTCCGCATCGCGCTTGTGGGTGACGAGCGGGTAGGTCGAGAGCGTAAGCGCCTCGTAGAACAGAAAGAGCGTGAACAGATTGCCGGCGAGTGCCACCCCCATGGTGCTCGCAATGGCGATGGCGAAATAGACATAGAACGAGGTCTGGCGCGGCTCATTATTGGCGCGCATGTAGCCGATGGAATAGATGGAGTTGACAATCCAGAGGGCCGAGGCGATGAGGGCGAACAACATGCCCAGCGGCTCGACGGCCAAGGCTATGTCGAGCCCCGGCGCCACCTCTAGGAGGATGCGCTCGGGCCTCGCGCCTGTGCCCACAAGCGCAGCGATTTGAACGACCAGCGCAAAGAGCGCCGCCGCGGCCACAAGTGTCACGGCCTCGCGCACATTGGGCCAACGGCCCACAAGCGGGATGAGCACGGCCGCGAGCGCAGGCACGACCACCGCCCACACAATGAGGGTGCCCGGCTCCGCCGCCATGAGAGCGCGCGCCCCCGATGCACTGGCCGCCGACATGAGGAGGGCGCTGGGCTCTGACAAAAGGGCTGTGGACGGCATCATGGCGCAAGCTCCAAGAGCATCCTGGCCGCACGACCTGCCAGCCCCACACTCCATTCGGTGGCAAAGCCCAGATAGACGGTGAGGGCGGCAAAAGCCGCCATGGACAGATACATCGCGGCGTTGGGGCGCCCGGCCTCGGCAAGCGCGGTTGCCGCCGGGCGGAACCAGGCCACCTCGATGACGCGGCCGATATAGACAACGGCAATAAGCGAGCTGGCCATGATCGCGACCACCACCCACCACCATCCATGCTCGAGCGCGCCGAGCGCCAGATACCACTTGGAGATGAAACCCGCGGTGCCCGGAACACCAATGATGCTGAGCCCGCCGAGGGTGAATATGCCAAGCGTCACGGGCATCTGCCGGCCGAGCCCGGCAAGGTCGGAAAGCCTGAGGGTGGTGAGCTCGCGAACGGTGCAAAGCCGATAGTAGGCGGCGCCGACCGCAAGAAAGAGCGCCGCCTTGGTGACAGCATGGTTCATGAGGTGGGCGAGAGCGCCCGTAAGCCCCGGCTCATTGGCAAGGCCCACGCCGAGCATGATGTAGCCCACTTGCGCCACCGAGGAATAGGCGAGCAGGCGCTTGACGTTGTCCTGGAAGACGGCAACGAGCGAGGCCCCCAGCATGCCGGCGATGGAAAGGGCCACGAGAAGCTCGAAAAGGGGCACCTCGCTGAGCATCCGGACAAGCGGGAAGACGCTATAGAGATAGCGCACGAGCAGATAGACCGCGACCTTGGTGGCGGTGGCGGCGAGAAAGGCTGTGACGAAGCTCGGCGCATAGGCATAGGCGCCCGGCAGCCAGGCATGGAGCGGGAAAAGCGCCAGCTTGAGCGAGATGCCGACCGTAAGGAAGGACAGGGCGGCGAGGACCGGCGGCGTCATGCCAATGGCGTCGAGCCGTGTGCCGAGGTCGACAAGATTGAGGGTGCCGGTCAGGGTGTAGAGAAGGCCTACGCCGAGCACATAGAGGGTGGCACCGATGGTCCCCATGATGAGGTATTGATAGGCGGCGACGAGCGCCCGGCGATCGCGCCCGAGCGCGATCATGACATAGGTCGAAAGCGAGGAGATCTCGAGAAAGACAAAGGCGTTGAAGGCATCGCCGGTGATCGTGATGCCAAGGAGTCCGGCCAGGCAGAGCAGAAACATGGTGTAGAACCAGGCCTGCTTGTCGCCATCCACCTCGCCCGCCACACTCTTGCGGGCGAAAGGCATCATGAGAGCGGCAGCACCCGAGACAAGCAGCAGCACAAACGCCGTGAGCGCATCGACGCGGTATTCGATGCCCCACGGCGGTGCCCAGCCGCCCATGGCATAGCTGATCGCGCCAGCCGTCTGCACCTGCCAGAGCAGCGCCAGCGCGACCACAGGCATGGCCCAGGTGACAAGGCTCGCAATCGCCCAGGCCAGCACCCCCTTGCGCAGGAAGGCGCACAGAATGGCGCCGAGGAGTGGTGCCACCACTTGCAGTGCGGGCAGTTGGGCGCCGAGCGCGAGCCCGCGCCCGCCGGCCGCGGCCGTGAGCAGCAATGCCCCTTCGCTCATTCCTCGACGCCCCGCTCTTCGAAGATCTCGTCTTCCTCGATGGTGCCGAAGGCCTCGTTGATCCGCACCACGAGGGCGAGCCCGAGCGCGAGCGTTGCGACACCAACAACGATCGCGGTGAGTATGAGCACATGCGGCAATGGGTTGGAGTAGACGGCAAAGCGCGGATCGAGGATGGGTGGCGTGCCGCCAAGAATCTTACCGGGCGAGATGTAAAGGAGATAGACCGAGGTCTGAAAAAGCGAAAGCCCGACGAGCTTCTTGATCATGTTGTCCTTGGCGATGACGATATATAGCCCCGAGACCATCAGGAAGATGGTCACCCAGTGGTTGTAGTGGGCGGCAAATGGCTCGAGCAGCGTGCTCATCGTCCGCGCCCCGCAAACATGTAGAAGATGGCCGTCATGGTGCCCGATACCGTGATAAAGACGCCGAGCTCGACAAGCAGAATGCCGAGGTGTTGGCCATGGGCCGGCTCGGAGGCGAAAACCGAGTAATTGAGATAGTGCCCGCCAAGGACCATGGCGGCGACGCCGACGCCCGCATAAAGGAATACGCCAAGCGGCACCATGAACTGGACCAGAGCGAGCGGCACCACGCGCTTTGCCGCTTCGAGCCCAAAGACGAGCGCATAGAGTATGATCATCGCCGCAGCGATGACGCCGGCCTGAAAGCCGCCGCCCGGCCCGAAGTCGCCATGGAATTGGACATAGAGCGCAAAGACCAGCATGAACGGCAAGAGCAGCTTGACCGTCACCCGCAAAATGAGATCGAGCTTCATGCCGCATGCCCCCCTTCACGCTTGGGCCGCATGGACCGCGGTTCGTGGCCATGTCTGCCCTCCAGGGCAGCGTCGGCCTCTATAGGCTCGCTTGCCCCTCCGTCCTCTCCGCGCGGCCCTTTGCGAGGGCGCCCCTTGAGCAGCAGAATGACGCCGATGCCCGCGGTGAAAATCACAATGACCTCGCCGAGGGTGTCAAAGCCGCGATAGCTTGCCAGCACCGAGGTGACCACATTGGGCACGCCCGTCTCCTCGACGGACTTGGCGAGGTAGCGATCGGCGACATGGCGGTGGATGGGCTGGTCGGGCGAGCCGAAGGGCGGCAGGTCAAACGTCGCATAGATGAGGAGGAGCGCCGTCACAAGCGCCAGGAACAGCGCCACGGTCGGAGGATGGAGCGACGGCGTCTCCTCCCGCCTGGTGAGAGAGAGCGTGGCAAGGAACAGCACCGTCGAGATGCCGGCACCCACCGAGGCCTCTGTCATGGCGACGTCGACGGCATCGAGCACAATGAACACACTCGCCATGAGAAAACTATAGATGCCCGAGAGGATGGCGACGCCGAAGAGGCCTTTGAGCCGAATGACGCCGATAGTGACGACGGCCATGAGCGTCAGCAGCACCATGTTGATCAGTGCTTCCAAGGTGCCCCCCTCTTACCCGCGCCCACCTTTCGCCCACTGGTCGCCCACTGGCCCGGCGGTTGTCCTGCACTGGCCCCACGCTTGCCTTGCAACCAAACGCCTCCGAAGCGCGGGGCCTCCGAAGCGCGGGGCAGGCCGCAGCGTTATGGCTCGTCGCGCACTCTAAAAGAAGCGGCCGCGCGATTTCAAGCGCTGTTGCACAGTGCGTTAGTCGAAAGCGCCGCGCCCTCCATTGTCGTCGATTGCCAAGTGGTCGACAGTTGCCAAGCGTTCCAGCTGTCAAGCGCCTCAGCGCTCATGCGAACGCGCCGTTGCACCGAGGCGCGTGCCTCGCTATCACTTGGGTCGAAATAGATAGACTCTTGCCCAACCAGCTTGGCGGCCAGCGAACCACGGACCAATCCATGGAGCAACTGAGACTCGTCGCACTCGACCTCGAGGATCTCGATGTGCTTTCGGCCAACCTCCAGGACGCCGTCCTCAAAGTGGGGGACATGACCTATCTCGCCCGCGAGAAGCGTTTTGTCGCACTGCTCAACCGTTTTGACTGGCAGGCCGCACTCAAGGCGAAAGCGGGCGGCAAATGGTTTCCGAAATACCGCCGCTGTCAGACGGCACTGCGGTTCGAGCGCGTGCTCGCCGCCAAATGTTCGCGCCTCGACCTCAAGGCCAAGGATCAGGTGCTAGAGCTGCTCGCCATCCAGTTCGCCCCGCGCGATGGCGAGGGCAAGGACCCCGAGGGCGAGATTGAGTTGATCTTCGCCGGCGGGCCCGCCATCCGGCTGCATGTCGAGTGCATCGAGGCGGAGCTGCGCGACCTCGGGCCCAGCTGGCCCACGGCCAATTGCCCGCATCACGACGACATCGGCCCGATCGAGGTTGCGAGCGGGCGCAATCGGGCTGCAGCGGGCGACGAGCCGACCAACGGGTAATCGCTGGGGCCCCCAACTCATCCCCCACGAGCCAAGCAGACCGATAGGAGCCGTTCGGACCATGGCGCAGCGCCTCAATACCAGCTCTGCCGACTTCGAGACGGCGTTTCGCGCGCTCCTCGCCGCCAAGCGTGAGCGTGACCCGGGCGTCGATGACGAGGTGCGCGCGATCATCGCCGAGGTGCGGGCGCGGGGTGATCGCGCACTCATCGAGTTCACCAGGCGTTTCGACGGCCTCGACCTCGAGGCCTTGGGCATGCGCGTCGGCGCGGACGAGATTGCGGCCAGTGAAGCGGCGGTCGATGAGGCGGTGCTTGCTGCGCTCAAGCTTGCGGCCGAGCGCATCGAGGCCCATCACCGGCGCCAGCTGCCCACCGACGACCGCTATCGTGACGCCTTGGGCGTCGAGCTTGGCACGCGCTGGCGGCCCATTGGTGCGGTGGGGCTTTATGTGCCGGGCGGCACCGCCAGCTATCCGAGCACCGTGCTTATGAATGCGCTGCCGGCGCGGGTGGCGGGCGTGCCCCGCATTGCCATGGTGGTGCCGGCCAAAGAGGGCCGCATCGATCCGCTGGTGCTGGCGGCGGCGCGGCTCGCCGGCATCGACGAGATTTATCGCATCGGCGGCGCCCAGGCCATTGCCGCGCTCGCCTATGGCACCGAGACCATTGCGCCTGTCGACAAGATCGTGGGGCCCGGCAATGCCTGGGTGGCGGCGGCCAAGCGCCAGGTGTTCGGCAGCGTCGGCATCGACATGATCGCCGGGCCCTCGGAGGTGCTGGTGATCGCCGATGCCGACAACGACCCCGGCTGGATCGCCGCCGATCTCCTCGCCCAGGCCGAGCACGACACCGCCGCCCAGGCCATTCTCATCACGGACAGCGCCGCCTTTGCCGACAGTGTGGCGAGTGAGGTGGCGCGCCAGCTCGATGGGCTCGCCCGCAGCGAGATCGCCGCAGAGAGCTGGCACACCTTCGGCGCCATCATCGTTGTCGGCGCGCTCGACGAGGCGCCGGCGCTTGCCAATGCGCTCGCGCCCGAGCATCTCGAGATCGCCGTCGCCGATCCAGAGGCGCTCCTCGAGCGGATTGAGAATGCCGGCGCGATCTTCCTCGGCCGCCACACGCCCGAGGTCATCGGCGACTATGTCGCGGGCTCGAACCACGTCTTGCCGACGGCGCGCTCGGCGCGGTTCTCCTCAGGGCTCGGGGTGCTGGACTTCATGAAACGCACCTCGCTCTTGCGGCTCGATGCGGCCAGCCTCAAGGCGCTTGGCCCCGCGGCCATGACGCTTGCCACGGCCGAAGGGCTCGAGGCCCATCGCGCCTCGGTTGCGGTCCGGCTCGGGCGTATGACCCCGAGAAAGAACGAATAGATAGAACGAATAGGGAGAATAGGGAGAATAGGGAGAATAGGGAGAGGCCCAGCCTTACCGCCCCAGGCGCACCAGTGCGGCGCCGGCCACAGTCGCGAGGATGGCGAAGACACGGGCGAGATTGAGCGGCTCCCTCAAGAAGAAGACACCAATGAGCAGTGCAAAGATGATGCTCGTCTCGCGCAGCGCGGTGACGGCGGCGATGGGCGCCATGGTGAAGGCCCAGACGACGATCCAGTAGGCGAGAAACGATGCCCCGCCGCCAAGCACGACGGTGCGGGCAAAGCCGGGCTCCTGAGCCCAAAGCGCCCGGCGGCCCCTGAGAAGCGCAATGAGCGCGAGAAAGACAATGCTGTCGGCGAGCGAGAGCCAAACCCAAAAGCCGTGGGGCGTGCCGGCAATCCGCGCCCCGAGGCCATCGGCAATGGAATAGCCGGCGATGAAGCAGCCGGTAAGCACGGCCGCGCCCGCCGCGAGCGGATTGCGCAGCCCCGCCGCGCCGCGCGTGAGCGCAAGGCTGAAGAGCGCCGCCGTGATGAGGACGACCCCGACCGTGGCCAATGGTCCGAGCGGCTCGCCAATGAGCGTGAACGAGGCCAGCGCAACGATGAGCGGGCCACTGCCGCGGGCGAGCGGGTAGACTTGGGTGAGATCGCCCAAGCGATAGGCATTGGCCAGCGCAAAACGATAAGCAATGTGGAAGGCGGCGCCGAGTGCCAGATAGGGCAGACTTTCAAGCGTCGGCCGCGGCACAAAACCGACGAGCGCCAAGGCGCAAAGCCCTTGCCCCATGGTCACCGCGGCGATGGCCACCGTCTTGTCGCCCTTCGACTTGACGAGCGCATTCCAGCTCGCATGGAGAAGCGCGGCCAGGAGCACCGCCAGAAAGACATGGATCGCCATATGCGCCCCCCTATATGCGCCCCCCTATACGACGTCTGGCGCCACTCCCGCGCCCTGCGCCTGCTCCCTCGCTGATTGACCGCTCCCGTGGCGCATCCTATCACGCTCATACAAGCGGACATACAAGCGGACGGAATTATGTGCCATTTATGGGATTATGGCCTAAAGGCTCAGTTGGCCGAAGGAGCACGCCGTGGCAACGACTGATGCGAATGCTTATTTCGACAATCTCGAGACCCGCGCGCCCGAGGTGCGTGAGGCCTCGCTGTTCTCGGCACTGCCCGAGCTCATCACCCGCGCCAAGACGGCGCCCGGTTGGGCGGCCCACCTGCGCGACATCGAGCCGCGCGAGATCACCTCGCGCGAGGCGCTGGCCAAGCTTCCCGTTTTGCGCAAATCCGAACTCCTCGTGCGCCAGAAGGCCGCCCCGCCCTTGGGCGGATTTGCGACGGGCCCTGCACTGCGCCTCTTCGCCTCTCCGGGGCCCATCTATGAGCCCGAGGGCGCGGGTGCAGACTGGTGGCGCTCGGCGCGTGCACTTTACGCGGCCGGCGTGCGCAAGGGCGACGTTTTGCTCAACACCTTCGCCTATCATCTGACGCCCGGCGGCTGGATCCTCGATGCCGGCGCGCGGGCGATCGGGGCGAGCGTCATTCCAGCGGGGCCTGGCAACACCACCCAACAGCTCCAGTTGATCGAGCACCTGCGCCCCACCGCCTATTCGGGCGTGCCGGACTTTCTCAAGATCCTTCTCGACAAAGCGAGCGAGGAAGGTCGCGACGCGAGCTCCATCAATCGGGCGCTCGTCTCTGGCGGCGCGCTCTTTCCCTCGCTCAGAGAGGCGTATGAGGCGCGTGGCATCAGCTGCATGCAGTGCTATGCAACCGCTGACCTCGGGCTCGTCGCCTATGAGACCACGCACGAGGGCGCTCTTTGCGAGGGCATGGTGGTCGAAGAAGGTGTGATCGTCGAGATCGTCCGCCCCGGCACCGGCGAGCCGCTGCCCGCGGGCGAGGTGGGCGAGGTGGTGGTCACGACGTTCAATCGCGACTATCCGATGATTCGGCTCGCAACAGGCGATCTTTCGGCCGTGCTCGAGGGCCCGAGCCCTTGCGGGCGCACCAACATGCGCATCAAGGGCTGGCTGGGGCGCGCCGATCAGACGACCAAGGTCAAGGGCATGTTTGTGCATCCCGAGCAGGTGGCGCGCATTGCCAAGCGCCATCCCGAGCTCGGCCGCCTGCGCCTTGTCGTCGGCCGCGAGGGCGAGCAGGACGTCATGACCTTGCGCGCCGAATGCCAGAGCCCTGATGACGATGCGCTGGCTGCGCGCGTCGCCGAAACGCTCGCCGATGAGACCAAGCTCAAGGGCCGGGTCGAGCTCCTCGCCCCCGGCTCACTGCCCAACGACGGCAAAGTGATCGATGACACCCGGGCGTATAATTGAGCACCCGGGAGCATGATTGAGGAGCCGACCGGCGCATGGCCGCCGGTGAGGACCCCCAGATGAGCATGCGCTTGGAACGGCCCTACTCTTGGGACGATCCTATACGGAACGGGCTCATCGAGGACGCATCGATTTGTTGCCCATGGGTTGGTCGGAAGGATTCTTTGAGACGGCGCGTTTTCTATAAATC
>WGBL01000181.1 GCA_015494375.1 Hyphomicrobiales bacterium
GAATATGTCGAGCTTGCGGTATTCGGGCGCCGTGAACTGGGGCTTGTGATCCTCCCAATAGCGCTTGAGAGCGGCCTCATCGGGCTCTGCCGGCGCCTTGGCCTTGGCGAGTGGCACCTTGAAGTAGGCGATCTTGCGGGTCTCGTTCTGGTATTGGTTGATCGCCTCAACAAGCGGCTCTGGTGGCAAAATCCCGCCTGCGAGCGTGTTCGTGATCTGGCCACGGATGGCGTCGTTGCGTTCGCGGGCGATATAGCCGGCTTCCGTCAGCCCCAGGCGGGCCAGACGCTCGTTGAAAACAAAGCGCGAGAAACGCCCATCGGCGCCCTGAAAAGCGGGGTTGCGCCGCACGCGCTCGGCGATTGCCGCATCACTGATGCCAAGCGCGAGATCGCGGGCGTGGTTGTCGATCGCCGCTTCGCTGACAAGGCGCGAGAGCGCCCGCTGCTCGGCACCGAGCGCCCGCGCCTGAGCATTGGAGAGCTGGCCGCGAAACTGCAGCCGAAGGCGCTGCAACTCATCCTGATAGGCCCTGCGGTAGTCTTCGACGAGCAGCCGTGTCTCGCCCACGGTCGCTACCGTGCCCGCGCCGAAGCCGCCGAAGATGTCGGCGATGCCCCAGACGGCAAAGCTCAAGACCAGAAGACCGATGAAGATCTTGGCGACCCAACCGCTGGCCCCTTTTCGTAATGCTTCGAGCATCGTCCTCGTCCTTTGGCGTATCCGCTCGCTGCTGCACCTGTCCTTGGCTCGGTGTCAGCCCCGCCCCTTGTTTGGTGTCGGCCGCCCTTGTTTGGTGTCGGCCGCCTTTATGCTTCTCGATGCCTCTCGGCCGCGTTTTCGGGCCGGTGCGCGCTCAGACGGCATTTGGCCGCGTTGCCAAGCCCCATGCGAGATGGCACAAGGTGCGCCCACCGGGCGCTCGCATGAACAACACAATGGAGCGGTGGCCCGGCTCATAGCAAGCAGCGCCCATCACCGGTCAGCCCAGGACCCGTGAACTCAAGACCAATCAACTCAAGACCAGTCAACCAAACACCACTCAACAAGCAATGAGGCAGGCATGGCGGAAATTCAACCCCTCGTGGCCGGAAACTGGAAAATGAATGGCACGCAGGAGTCGCTTGGCGAGATCCGTGCCATGTGCGAGCGCGCAGCCCGCATCGGCGCCCGCCCGCACCTGATGATCTGCCCGCCCGCAACGCTCATTTCCCGCGTCAAGGGGCTGGTTGCCGCCTCGCCCATCCAGGTCGGCGCCCAGGATTGCCATACGGCCGAGAGGGGCGCCCATACGGGCGACATTTCGGCCGAGATGCTGAAGGACGCGGGCGCAAGCGCGGTGATTGTCGGACATTCCGAGCGCCGGGGGGATCACGGCGAAAGCGACGCCCTTGTCCGCGCCAAGGCACTCGCCGCCCATCGCGCGGGGCTTATTGCCATCATCTGCATCGGCGAGACCGAGGGCCAGCGCCGCTATGAGCTGACACTGCCGGTGCTCGGGCGCCAGGTGCGCGCATCGGTCCCCGAAAGCGCCACCGCCGCCAACACGATCATTGCCTATGAGCCGGTCTGGGCCATCGGCACCGGCCTGACACCCACAACCGACGACGTCGCCGAGGCCCATGCCTTCATCCGCCAGACCCTTGCCGAGCACCTTGGCGAGGAAGCCGCGGGGGGCATGCGCATTCTCTATGGCGGCTCGGTCAAGCCCGCCAACGCGGCCGAGCTCATGAGCGTTGCCAACGTCAATGGCGCGCTTGTCGGCGGCGCAAGTCTCAAGGCCGAGGACTTCTTTGGCATCGTCGCCGCCTACGGCAGCGCCTGAGCCAGCAGCAACGCCTGAGCCAGCCGCCGCGATGCCCGCAAGGCGCGCACGCCTGCCGCCTGCAGGCAGCGAGCGCCCCCGGCTTGCCAACCGTGGACAGCTCTCGCGCACGCTCAATTGCCGCCCGCATCTACGCGGTCCGGTTCAGTTCTCGCAACGCCTGAAAATGAGCGAGGCATTGGTGCCGCCGAAACCGAATGAATTGCTGAGAACGGTGTCGATTTTTCTCTCGCGCGCCTCGAGCGGCACCAAGTCGATGGGTGTCTCGACCGAGGGGTTGACGAGATTGAGCGTGGGGGGCGCGATCTGGTCGCGAATGGCAAGCACCGAGAAGATGGCCTCAACCGCCCCCGCCGCACCCAGCAAATGGCCGATCGCCGATTTGGTCGATGACATCGAGAGCGCGCCCGCGGCCTCGCCAAACAGCCGCTCGACGGCGGCGAGCTCGATTTCGTCGCCCATGGGTGTCGAGGTGCCGTGAGCGTTGACATAGTCGATTTCGCGGGGGGCGATGCCGGCATTGGCGATCGCCGCCTGCATGCAGCGAAAGGCGCCATCGCCGTCCTCTGCAGGTGCGGTGATGTGATAGGCATCGCCCGTAAGACCATAGCCGATGAGCTCGGCATAAATCTTTGCACCCCGCGCCCTGGCGTGCTCGAGCTCCTCGAGCACCACACAGCCCGCGCCCTCGCCCATCACGAAACCGTCGCGATCCTTGTCATAGGGCCGTGACGCCTCCTGCGGGCGATCGTTGAAATGGGTGGATAGTGCCCGGGCCGCGGCAAAGCCCGCAAGCGCAAGGCGACAAACCGATGATTCAGTTCCCCCCGCCACCATGACGTCGGCATCGCCAAAGGCGATCAGCCGGCCGGCATCGCCGATGGCATGGGCGCCCGTCGAGCAGGCGGTGACGACGGCATGATTGGGGCCTTTGAGGTTGTGGCGGATCGAGACCTGGCCGGCGGCGAGATTGATCAGCCGACCGGGGATGAAAAATGGGCTGATCCGGCGCGGGCCCCGGTCGCGAAGCAAGAGCGCGGCATCCTCGATGCCCTTGAGGCCGCCGATGCCCGAGCCGATGAGGACGCCGGTGCGGTTTTGTTCATTTTCGCTCTCCGGCTTCCAGCCCGCATCCTCGAGCGCCTGCTCGGCCGCGGCCATGGCATAGATGATGAAATCATCGACCTTGCGCTGCTCTTTTTTCTCCATCCAATCGTCGGGATCGAACCCCGTGCCGTCATCGCCGACGTCGCCGTCGGTGCCCTCGCCCGACGCTTTGCGCGGCACCATGCAGGCGATCTGGCAAGCGAGATCGTCGACCTCGAAACTCTCGACCCGACGCGCGGCGTTGCGGCCCTCTATGAGCCGGGACCAAGTGGCTTCGACACCACAGGCGAGCGGTGTTACAAGTCCCAGGCCGGTGATTACGACGCGTCGCATGACGCCCCCTGGCGCAAAAATCCTCCGCCTCAACATCGCCGCGCACAATCAGACGTGCACCTGCCAAACCCAGGATAGAGGGAAGCGAGAACGCGCTTGATTGCCGCGAGAGGGAATGAGCGGGTAGGAGATGGAGTTGTTGGCGCGGCCGCGCTCGGGCCGCCCTCAGGCCGCCTTCTGCTCTTCGAGAAACTTGATGGCGTCGCCGACCGTCTGAATGGTCTCGGCAGCATCATCCGGGATCTCGCAACCGAACTCCTCCTCGAACGCCATGACCAGCTCGACGGTATCGAGGCTGTCGGCGCCGAGATCGTCGATGAAGCTGGCGTTTTCAGCCACTTTTTCCGGTTCGACCTGCAAATGCTCGACAACGATCTTCTTCACACGCTCAGCTACGTCACTCATGTTCTGCCTCGTCTTAATCCTTTATCCTCGTCGTTCAAACTCGATTTCATCCACGATCCGCCGCCTGCACCGCCCCCTGCAGCCTGCACCGCCCCCTGCAGAATGTCGGCAGCCCATTCCCCCGCGCCGGCCGGCGCTCCGGGCGTGCTGGCGAGCCATTCAACCGACACTTCCGGCAGGTCTCCTGCAACACCGCCGGCATGATCATGATAGTGGTCACCGGATCATGATAGTGGTCACTGGTTGGAGATGCGAGAGGTGCCCCAATTCCCCCATCGTTCCTCATGGAATGCGCGTAAAGTCGGGGCTTGGTAACACACCCCCAAGGGCTTGGCCAGCGGGGCGATCCATACCGTCTCGACACGAGAGACACAAGAAATGGAGCGTCCTGGCCTGCCGTCGCGCCTCCGATAGCCTGCAATGCCCCCCTGCGCAATCCCATTGTTCTCACAACCCACATCTGAGCTACATCCGGCCCTATCCGGCCCATACCGAGCGTGGCATCAACAACCAATATCCAATACAGACCAAAATAGAGTGCGCCAGGCGCCAAGAGCCAAGAGACAAGAGCCAAGAGCGGATTCAGATCATCACCATGCCACCGTTCACATGGAGCGTCTGGCCCGTAACATAACGGGCCTCGTCGCTCGCGAGATAAAGTGCCGCAGCGGCGACATCCTCGGGCGTCCCCAGGCTTGCCGCAGGAATCTGCTCGGTGATCGCCGCCACCTGCTTGTCATTGAGTGCCTCGGTCATGGCCGTTGTGATAAAGCCCGGTGCGATGCAATTGGCGGTGATGTTGCGGCTCGCCACCTCGCGCGCCAGCGACTTGGTCATGGCGATCATGCCGCCCTTTGAGGCCGCATAGTTGGCCTGGCCGGGGTTGCCGAAAATGGCGCTTACCGAGGCAATGTTGATAATGCGTCCAAAGCGCCGCTTCATCATGTTGCGCAGCACACCGCGCGTGAGTGTGAAGGCTGCGGTGAGGTTGACGGCCAGCACCTGGTCCCAATCCTCGTCCTTGAGCAGCATGAAAAGGTTGTCCTTGGTGACGCCCGCATTGTTGACGAGAATGTCGAGCCCTTCGAGGGTTGCTTCGGCGGTCTTTGCGAGCTCGGCAACGGCGGCGCGGTCGGCCAGATCGCAAGTGATGACATGGGCGCGCTCGCCGAGCTCTTCCCTGAGCGCCTCGAGCCGTTCGCGCCGGGTTCCCGAAAGCGCAACCTTGGCGCCACGGCCATGCAAGGCGCGGGCGATAGCCGCACCGATCCCTCCGCTAGCGCCGGTGACGAGGGCGCCACGACCGCTCAGATCGAACATGGGACTTCAGAACCTCGCGTGATTGCCATGCGAACTTGCGACTTGCTTGCGACTTGCAATTGATTGCCACGGGACCTTGTTATGCGAAAGTTCGCGGTTCGTGGTCTCATTTCACCCTCTCACGCAACCCGCAACCCTCTCTTATGACTGGCAGGCAGAGAGCGCGCCCCTCTCAATCGCGAATGCTGCAAGAGCCAAGCTCCCTCATGCTTTGAATAGAGCGGTGACGGCATCGAGGTCCTCTGGCACGCCGAGCTGCGCCGTCGTGAGCGTGCGGTCGATCTGGCGCACGAGCCCCGAGAGCACCTTGCCGGCCCCCACCTCGAGCACCCGCTCGACGCCCTTCGACGCCATATAGGCAACCGACTCGCGCCAGCGCACGGTGCCCGTCACCTGGGCGACGAGCTGGCCTCGGATCGCCTCGACATCGCGCGTCTCGGTGGCGGTGACATTAGCGATGAGTGGCACCTCGGGCGGCCTGATTGCGACCTCGGCCAAGGCCTCTTCCATGACTTTGGCTGCGGGCGCCATGAGGGCCGAATGGAACGGCGCGCTGACATTGAGCAAGACGGCACGGCGGGCGCCGTAGTCTTTGGCCATGGCCACGGCGCGCTCGATTGCCGCCTTGTCGCCGCTGAGCACCACCTGAGTGGGGGCATTGTCATTGGCCACCTGGCAGACCTCCCCGCCCGGCTTGCTTGCCTTGCTCGCGGCCGCCTCGGCCAGCTTCTGCGCCCCCTCGAGCCCGATGCCGAGGAGTGCCGCCATGGCTCCCTCGCCCACGGGCACCGCCTCCTGCATGGCGCGCCCGCGCGTGCGCAAGAGCCGCGCTGTATCGGCGAGCGTAAAGGCGCCGGCGGCCGCCAGGGCGCTGTATTCGCCAAGCGAGTGCCCGGCGACATAACGCACCGTCCCGGCGGGCTCGGCAAGGCGCGCAAGCTCGCGGCCCAGCTCCGCCTCAAGCGCCCGCAGTGCCGCGATTGACACCGCCATCAGCGCCGGTTGCGCGTTTTCGGTAAGGGTCAAGCTCTCCTCGGGCCCCTCCCACATGATCGTCGAGAGCTTTTGCCCGAGTGCGTCATCCACTTCCTCAAAAACGGCGCGGGCGCTCGGGAAAGCCTCGGCGAGGGCCTTGCCCATGCCCACATGCTGGCTGCCCTGACCGGGAAATACGAGTGCGAGGCCCATGGCGAACATTCTCCGGGGCGCGTGGCTCTAAAGTGCCGTAAAGTGCCGTCCCAACATTCTCCGAGACCCATGGCTCTAGCGTACCGTCTCAACAATCTCCGGGGCGCGCGGCACTCGCTGCGGTAAGCCATGGGCCGGGCCCTCTGTCAAGAATGGGCTGAGGTTATCGGGCTCCTGAGGTAGTTGTCGGGCTCCCGTGGTGGCGGCCGCGTGTCAAGCGTTGCGTGTCGCGCCTCGTGTGTGGCACGCCGCGCGGGTCGCAAGGCCATGTGCCAAGCAGTACTGCTTGGTGAGCGTCGCGCGGCGGTGCAACCCTTGTTCCAGCGGACACGGCAGGATGCCGCTGGCGGCTGTTGCGCGGGCGGCACGGTTCCACGCCGCTATTCCGCGGCCCGCTGCTTGCCCCGCGGCTTGGCTTGCTTCTCTGCGCGCCTCTCGGCTTGCGCCTGCCCCCCCCTGTGATGGCCGAGTTCAGCGCTCGCAAGGGCCATGAGCCTGTGGGCGACCTCGTCCTTTGAGAGCTCGGGCCAGTCTTCGACGCCCTCTTCGGTGACGAGGTGGACGGTATTGCGCGCCCCGCCAAAGACGCCCCGCTCGGGCGAGACATCGTTGGCCACAATCCAGTCCGCACCCTTCGCACGGCGCTTTTTCTGGGCATTCTCAACCACGTCAGAGGTCTCGGCGGCAAAGCCGATGACGAGCGTCGGGCGCCGGCCGGTTGGCAGGCGGGCGATGGTTGCGAGGATGTCGGGGTTCTCGACCAGCGCGAGCCGCGGCGGGGCGGCATCGGGCCCCTTCTTGATCTTGTCCTTGGGCGGGCTGGCCGGACGCCAGTCGGCAACGGCGGCCGCAAAGACGGCGATGTCGGCCGGCAGTTGCGCCAGTCGCGCCTCGACCGCTTCGAGCATCTCTTGCGCGGTCTCGACCGCCACCACCTCGACCCCTCGGGGTGGCGTAAGCTGCGTGGGGCCGGTGACGAGTGTCGTGTGCGCCCCCAAGGCCTGTGCCGCCCGGGCGATGGCATAGCCCTGACGGCCCGAGGAGCGATTGGCGATATAGCGCACGGGATCGATCGGCTCGATGGTGGGGCCCGCCGTCACCAGCACATGGCGCCCGCCGAGCGCCCCGCCGCCGCTGAGCGTCTCAACCCTCCTGAGCGCGTGATCGTTATGCCTGCGCTCGCCATTCTCGTCATTCTGACCCACTCTGGGCGAGGGCTCCGCGCCCCGCTCGCTGAGACAGCTCGCGACCGCCTCCACGATCGTCTCCACCGCGGCCATCCGACCGGGGCCCCACTCGCCGCAAGCCATCGCCCCCTCCTCGGGCCCGATGACCTTTGCGCCATCGGCGATCACCTGGGCGAGGTTGCGCCGTGTGGCGGGATGCTCCCACATGCGCACATTCATGGCGGGGGCGATCAGAAGGGGCTTGTCGCGCGCAAGCAGAACAGCACTCGCCAGATCATCGGCAAGCCCATGGGCCATCTTGGCAATCAGATTGGCGGTGGCGGGCGCGACAACCACAACATCGGCCGCGCGCGAGAGCCCGATATGGCCGATCGCACTCTCGTTTACCTCATTTGCCCCATTCTCCCCATTTGCCTCGATCCCCCCATTCGCCTCATTTGCCTCATTCGCCTCGTTTGCCCCATTCGCGCCACGCGCCTCTCGCGCCGGATCGAAAAGCTCGGTGAGTGCCTCCTGGCCCGAGAGCACGCTCGCCGCAAGCGGGGTGATGAACTGACAGGCGCCGGCTGTCAGCACGACCCGCACCACTGCGCCTCGCTCCCTGAGCCGGCGCACGAGATCGAGCGACTTATAGGCGGCGATACCACCGCCAATGATGAGCAATATTCTCTTTCCGTTCACGACCGCTCCATGCGTAATGCTTTTGACCACGCCGACTCCACGCGCCCCGGCCAGCGCGCCTCAACCGAACAACAACATCCGCCCGCCCGCCGCCGCGCCGCGGGCGCGCCGCCCGTTTGCGGCATTTGCAGCATTGGTCAGCTTATCACAGCATTGCTGTTGAGCCATTCATCGACGCGCGCGAGCTGGGCATAGGTGTCGTAGCGGTATTCGTCCTCAAAGCCCGAGCGGCGCAAAGCGGCATAGGGGGTCGACGGATCGTCAAAACGGGCAATGAGCGCAGCGAGGCCGCGCTTCGCCTCCTCGGCCAGTGCCATGGGGTCCGACTTCGTGATTGCTCGCTCCTCGCCCGCCGGCTCGCCGCCATGTGCGCGGATGTAGCCGAGGTGGGCAACGGGCGCCACGGCAATGCCTTCAAAGCCCCCCGCAACGGCGATCGCCGCCTCGAGCGGAAGCTGCTTGGCGCTGCCCGAGACGACCTCCTCGTCCTTGGGGAGCGCACCGGTCTTGTAGTCGTAGATGGCGAGCGCGCCGGAACCGAGCACGTCGATCCTGTCGGCGCGCGCCGTCAGGACGAAGGGGCCCGCGGGCGCCGCAATCTCGAGCCGTCCCGCCACCTCGCCAAGGCTCCGCACAACCTCGGCGCGGCGGGCGGGCTCGGTCTCGGCAAACCACGCGGCGAAGCGGCGAAAGCGCGGCCGCCAGAAGGCGGCGATGCGGGGATGGGCACCGAGGCGCTCGAGCTCCTCATCGGCAAGGCGCATGAGCATGGCGACGATCTCTGCGCGGTCCTCGGGCAGTGCGCCAGGGTGGGCGCGGGCGAAGCGATAGAGCGCACGATGGATCATGCTGCCGCGGGCGCGGGCATCGGGCTCGGCGCCAAGGGGCTCGAGGGGGACGAGCCCCAGGATATGGCGGGCGAAGATGGCGTAAG
>WGBL01000182.1 GCA_015494375.1 Hyphomicrobiales bacterium
TCGGGGCGGTGTGCAAAGGGGGCGCCGGTGGGACGAGTGCCCAGGTCGGGGCCGGCGCGGCCATCCAAGCCGACCCGGGCGCGATAACGCGCCTCGGCTGCGGCCAGCGCCTCGGCAAGCCGTGCTTCGGCCGCAGCGGCGCGCCTCGCCGCCTCGGCCGCCCTCTTGCGCGCCCGCTCGGCGCGGGCCTTCTGCCGAGCGAGACGGCGCGCGGCCCGGGCGACGTCGCGTGCTTTGCGCGCAAGCGCCCGCTCCCGCAACCGGGCAATGCGCGCATGCTGCTCGGCTTCTGCCTCGGCCCGGGCACGACGCCGGGCGGCCTGCCGGCGCGCGCGGTCGAGCACATTGCGACCGGGATTCTTGAGGGGGAGCGGTGGCGTGAGCGCGCCTTCGGGCGATCGGGCGACGCGACCGGCTCCCCCACCGCCAACGCCACGGCCAGTGGCCCTCCGGCGCCGTCGATCCGCACGGCTCTCGAGGGGTGCCAAGGCCTGGAGCTCGGGCACCCGCACCTCGCGCGCCCGGGCCTGCGCGAGCGCTTCGGCCGCCCGCGCCGCCCTTTGGCTCTCGCGCTCGGCCGCAAGCGCAAGCTCGACCGCTCTCAGCCGCAGGCCGGCGGCACGCAGATTGAGTCGCGCCGCCTCGAGAGTCCACACCCGCTTAGCGTCCCCCACTTCCCTTGAGGCGGGAAAGCGCCGGCGATGGCCCCCAGTGTCACGAGGCTGCTCTTTGGCCGAGGCCTTCCTGCTCGTATTCCTATTGTTTCTTTTGGTCTTCTGGGCGGTCTTGTCGCCGGCCTTCTTGCCCGTGTTTCGGGCGGTCTTGTCGTGGGCCTTCCCGCCGGTGTTCTTGCCGCGCCCATCGCCGGCCCGCCCGGTCGCGACCGAGGCCATGCGCGCGCGCGCCGTGGGCCCCCAATGGCGCGCCACCACCACGCGACGGCCATCGCTCGTCACAAAGGCGGCAATGTCGAGGGCATTGGCGCGGGCGTGCTCGCTGAGCTTGCCGTTCGGGGCGTTGTTGCGGTTGCGGCAGGCATAGGACGAGACGTTGCCGATGGCCGAGATCGCCGCCCCGAGGTGGCGTTGCGCCAGGGGCTGGACGGCCTCGTCGAGCCATTGGCCGAGGCGGGCTGCAAGCGCACAGTTGACGGTTGCCGGCGGCTTGAGACGGACCGCGCGGCGCACGCCGATCGCGTTCAATCGGATGGGCGCAGGCGCGCCACAGGCCCCCTCGCGGATCGGTGCGATGAAGGTGAATAGCGCGCCTCGGCCGGCAAGCAAATCCTGACACGCTGCCCTCGCCGCGGCAATCTCTTCCTTGCTCCAGGATTGTGGCGCGGTTGCCTCGCCTTCGCCCGCTTTGTCCTCCCCTGCTCTGCCCGCGCTTGCTTTGCCCCCGCCCGCTCCGGCCGCACCCGACTTGCCCGCGCGCGCCTCGGACCTCTTCTTGGGAAGGGGCATATTGGCCGCCGCCGCCGCGCCCTCCGCTCGCGCCTTGAGGCGCGTGGCGTCAAGCCAGCTCCCATCGGCGCCAATCAAAACCGCGCAAGAGAGGACGGCCCAAATGAAGGTGGCGCAAAAGGCGCGCAACGGCCTTCGCAGGCTCCTTTCAACCCAACTCAACAAACCAACCTCACGCGCCCCACGATCCTTATTCGCCTTTCTCGGCGCTCGGCGCCCGCCGGTGCGCGCCCCTCTCAGCGCCCCCATCGCGTCGCTCTCAGCGCGCCCCTCTTACTTCCCGGTTGCCCACCGCATCCGCCGTTTCTGTTGTCCAGCCGCACTGGTGCCGTGTATAGCTCAGCAACCACAAACGCAATTGCCAGGCAACGTCAATGGCCGAGTCCAGAATGGGCGACTCCACCCCCCCGAACACGACAGCGCCCGCAAGCGGCGACGCACCGGTCAGGATCGAGCGGCATGGCGCCGCCAGCGTCATCACGCTCAACCGCCCCCGTGCCCTCAACGCCTTGAATGGCGCCATGCGCGCGGCCATCGAGCGGGAAGTGGCCGAAAGCGCGACCGATCCCATGGTCTATGCCCTCATCATTCGCTCGAGCAGCGCGCGCGCCTTTTGCGCCGGCGGCGATCTCAAGGAGCTCGCGGCGCTGGCGCATGACGACCCGCAGGCGGCCTGCGCTTCCTTGCGCCGCGAATATGAGCTCGTCTGGCGCCTCGATCGGTTTCCCAAGGCGACAGTGGCGCTCATCGACGGCATCTGCATGGGAAGCGGTGCCGGGCTCAGCATGTTCAACACCCACCGGGTGGCCGGGGCGGGCTTCTCGTTCGCCATGCCCGAGGTGGCGGTGGGCTTTTTCCCCGACGTCGGCGCAACGCGCTTTCTCTCGAGCCTGCCCGATGAGTTGGGGCTCTATCTGGCACTCACCGGCCGCCGCATCGACCGCGCCGACGCCTTTGCTCTGGGCCTTGTCACCCACGCCATCGACGCCGAGCATCATGAGCGGATCATTGCAGCCCTTGCGGAGGCCGAGCCGGTGGACCCCCTCCTTGACGATCTCCACAGGCCGCCCGGCGAGAGCACGCTTCTGGCCCACCGCGAGACCATAAGGGCGTGCTTCTCCGCCCCGAGTGTGCTCGAGATCGTCGAGCGGCTGCGGTCATGGGAGGGGCCCGACAAGGCGTGGACGCAAGAGGTGGCTCGAGAGATGGCGGGCAAATCACCCACGAGCCTTGCTATTGCCTTTGCGCAGATGCGGCGGGGACGTGGCCTCGCCCTCCATGAGGCGCTCGCGCTTGAATATCGCGTTGGCTCGCGCCTTGTCCGGCGTCCCGATCTCAGCGAGGGTGTGCGTGCGCTCTTAATCGAGAAGGACAATGCCCCGCGCTGGTCGCCTGCCCGCCTCGAGGAGATCGAGGCCGCGACCATCGCTTCATTTTTCTCTCCGCTCGAGCGCCAGGGCGATGAGCTCACCCTCACCATCCCCGAGCCGCCAACGCTCGTCGATAAGAGCCTCGATAACAGTTGAGTCGCGCCCCCTCGCCCCTCTCTACTGCGGCACGCCCGTTTTGCACTACTCCGTTTACCGAATTTTAGCCCTCTTTCTTAAGCGCACATTAGCCCGGGCCCGCTACGCTGCCAGCCCAACAACAACATGCGTCAATCCCATCCAGAAGGCAGGGCCAATGAGACTGACAACGGAGCTGGTGCGGCCCGAAGCACCAGAAGAGGATCGCGAGCTGAAGGCCGAGTATTTGCAGGCGCTGCGCCTTGTCGAGCGGCTCCATCGGCTCTTGCTCGATGTCATCAAGGACGAGTTCGACCGCAAGGGCTGGTCCGACCTCAACAGCGTCCAGGCGCTTCTCCTCTACAATATCGGCGATTCGGTGCTAACGGCCGGTGAGCTCAAGACGCGGGGCTACTATCTCGGCTCCAACGTCTCCTACAATCTCAAGAAGCTCGTCGACATGGGCTATATCGACCACAAGCGCTCGACCACCGATCGGCGTTCGGTGCGCGTGAGCCTGACCGAGAAAGGCAAAGAGGCCTGCCGCATCGTCGAGGAGCTCTATCGCCGCCAGCTCAGCTCCATCGAGACCGTGGGCGAGCTCGACCGCGCTCAATTCGCCGCGCTCAACCGCTCGCTCATGCGGCTTGAGCGCTTCTGGTCCGATCAAATCCGTTTCCGTCTTTAGGCGGGGCGCACGCGCCTCCTTCGGGCGGCGGCAACATCGCGACACCACCGCAGGAAGCCAGGGGACCCGCCACAACCGTCGCCGGCTGAGCGCACTCACCAACAGCCGGCGCGCGCGAACCGCTCCTAACGCCCTTGACGCCGCGCCAATTCCACACCTTATTGGGGGGGCCAGTCGGCCGGATGGCCGCTGCCGACGGGCGGAGGCCGCGAGGCCCCGAGCCCGTCCGGCAGAGGAAAGTCCGGGCTCCATGGAAACACGGTGCCGGGTAACGCCCGGCGGGGGCGACCCCAGGGAAAGTGCCACAGAAAGCAAACCGCCAGCATTCGAGCGGCCCTGGGCTGCTCCGATGCCTGGTAAGGGTGAAAGGGTGCGGTAAGAGCGCACCGCGGGCCTGGCAACAGGCCTGGCAGGGCAAACCCCACCGGGAGCAAAACCAAATAGGGGCGGGGCGCGCGCAGGCGGGCGACCAAATGCGCCGGGGCCCGTTTCCAGCCCACCCGCCCGGGTCGGTTGCACGAGGCGTCCAGCAATGGGCGTCCCAGATGAATGGCCATCGCAGGCGCTTGGGGCTGGCTGCTCCGGGCGCTTGGACAGAACCCGGCTTACAGGCCGGCTGGCGCCAGAAATCAGAAGGGGCGATTGGCGCGCGGCGTTGTCGTCCCCGAAATCCCGCGACCGCAGTGGGTGCCACTGACACCGCAGCGGGTGCCATCTTGCACCGCTCCTTGATCCGCGGGATTGTCGGGGACCCATAGCCCCGAACGTCAGCACCGTTATCTGGGAGCGTGCCGAATTTGTGTTGGCGTGGTCAGCGCGGCCGTCGCCCGTCTGATCGCTTGCTGTCGGCTTCGCCACAGCCAATTGCGACCAGCCTCTGCAAAAATCATATCCTGCACCCGCCTTTTTTCTCTCGCAAATCCCAGCTGCGTGTAATGTTATAACATTTCGGCACTAGATGGCGTGACCCTACAGCCTTGTAATGGCGTGGTGTCTTGCAGCAGAGCTGCTTCAAAACCTACCCTGCACCCGCTTGTGCTCGCGCTGATAAGGCCCTGCAACATATAATGTTATAACATTACGACACCATGGGGAAGGGAAGCCAAGAAAAGAAGGGACGCAATGGGTCATGTGACTTTGCCGGAGCCACCGCCCCTTACGTCACGCACCCGGCGGCTGGCAGGGGGCGGCGGGTGGCCTCAAGAAAAGCAAAAAAGAGAGCGGACACAAACGCGCATGTAATATCACCGGAGCCAGGCCCCGCTCCGTGTCCGCGTTCAGGAGATATGAGACGGCTTGGCCTCCCTTGGCTCAGGCTGCGTGACGATACTCGGCGGGTGTCAATCCGCCAAGCGCGTTGTGTGGTCTGTGGTGGTTGTAGAGGTGTTGGAAGCTGTCGATGAGTGGGTTGAGCTCCTCGACGGTGTCGGGC
>WGBL01000183.1 GCA_015494375.1 Hyphomicrobiales bacterium
ACACATTTCTGCTCGCCAAGGGCTTTGCTGTCGGCAAGTCCCTGGCCGAGCCCGATTTCAAGGAGACGGCGCTCGAGATTCTTTCGGCGGCCGAGAAGGCGGGGTGCGATATCCTTTTGCCGAACGATGCCGTGGTTGCGCCCGAGTTCGCCGAGAATGCCCCAAGCCGCGTGGTCCCGGTGAGGGATGTGCCGGCCGATGAGATGATCCTCGATTTCGGGCCGGAGAGCGTTGCGGAGCTCATTGCGCGCCTTGGCGACTGTCGCACCATCCTCTGGAACGGCCCGCTTGGCGCCTTCGAGGTGGCGCCTTTTGGTGAGGGCACATTCCGGCTTGCGCGCTGGGCGGCCGAGCGCAGCAGCGCGGGCGCCCTCGTCTCGATCGCCGGGGGCGGTGATACGGTCGCAGCCCTCAATGCGGCGGGGGTCGCGGGCGAATTCACCTATGTCTCGACCGCGGGCGGGGCCTTTCTCGAATGGCTCGAGGGCCGCACTCTGCCGGGTGTTGCCGTTCTCGCCGAGGTGGGGTGAGCGGCGGCGGTCCGAACTGCAACGCGAACGCCGGCCCGCGCCGTGGTGCCCAGTCTTCTCCCGCGTTGCAGTGTCGGTTTGGCCCAGATCGAATGCCGCTGCGGGGGCGCATTCCCGCTCCCGCCTCGCTGCTTCGCGACCAGTCCGCTCCCACACGTCCCGATCTGCTCCAAACCGGTCATCAGAACGAAAGAGGGAGGAAAAGTTGGCGGCGCAAGAGCCAGCTCAATCATCGCCCCCCAACAGGTTTCCGTTTCCCAAAATGTGCAAAACATATGGAAACAGGTTAGCATCGATGCCGTGCCGCTCGTCCACAAGGGTCAACCGAACGACAGAAGCGCAACTGCAGAACGGCACGACTTCGCAATGGCGCAATGCAATGGCGCAATACGATGGCGAAATAATGAGAAATGAGTGATGAGAGCGCTCCTCGACAATCTCTATCGCTGGAGCGGCGCCCTGGCGGCGGCCTTTGTCGTTGCCATCTGCTTGGTCGTGGCGGCGCAAGTCATGCTCAATCTCATCGACCGCCTGGCGACACTATTCACCGGCGGCGCCATCGGGCTCACCATTCCGTCCTATTCCGACTTCACGGGCTTTTTTCTGGCCGCCGCCTCGTTTTTGGCCCTTGCCTATACGCTGCGTGCAGGAGGCCACATTCGGGTCTCGCTGCTGCTCCAACATTTGCCGCCCCGCGCCCGCCGCCTGGCGGAGTTCTGGTCGGTGGGCCTTGCTGCGCTCACAAGCGGCTACTTCGCCTGGTATACGGCGCGCCTCACCTATGAGTCGTTCATCTATAACGATCTTTCGCCCGGCATGGTGGCGGTGCCCATCTGGATTCCGCAGGCGTCCATGCTCGTGGGCCTTGCCGTGCTCACCATAGCCCTTGTCGACGAGTTCGTGGGGCTGTGCCAGGGCCGCGAGCCGAGCTATGCCGGCAAGGACGAGGACCTTCTCGGTGATGGCGGTGGACAAGAGCGCCACTCGTGATACGAGTGGGGCAGCGGATCCGATCAGGTGGAAAGTGGGCCCTGGCATGTGAGCGGTCGCGCCGCCCTGCCATGGTGCGGGATGCACGTGAGCCGAGGGGCGCGCGAGGGCTGTGATGCACCGGGTGCGCGAGGGCTGCGAAGAGCGCGGGGGCTCTCGTGCGAGAAGGCTGTTAGGCGCTGGGGCGCGAGCGCAGCGGCGCGCGTGAGGACAGCGGGGGCGCCGGGAGCGCAGCAGCTGCTGATAAGCTGACTGTGCTGATTAAGTTGACATTGAACCGATTGAGAAGGAGCCGACATGAAGTGCCCCTACTGCGGGAGCACGAGCACGCAGGTGAAGGATTCGAGGCCCACCGAGGATCATGCGGCCATTCGCCGACGACGCATTTGTGGCGACTGCGAGGGCCGCTTCACCACCTATGAGCGGGTGCAGCTGCGTGAGATGTGGGTTCTCAAGCGAAGCGGCCGGCGGGTGCCCTTCGAGCGCGAGAAACTGCGCCGCTCGCTCGAGATTGCCCTGAGAAAGCGCCCCTTCGACAATGAGCAGATCGAGGCCCTCGCAAGCCGCATCGTCCGCACCCTCGAGCAGACCGGCGAAAGCGAAATTCCATCAAGACTCATCGGCACCACCGTCATGGAGGCGCTCAAGGAGCTTGACGATGTCGCCTATGTCCGCTTTGCCTCCGTCTACAAGAATTTCCGCGAGGCGCGGGACTTCGAGGAAGTGCTCGACGAATTGACGAGCGAAGCGAGTGAGACGCGCTCCTGATCGGGCTTTGGCGGCTTTGGCGGGCGTGGGTGGACTTAGACACGCTTCGGTTCGAGTTCATTCGCGGCCATTCGGAATCAATGGGACGGGCGCCCCGGCGAACGAGACGACAATGTGAGCGAGACGACGATCGACAAGGCCTGCGACCTGACTTTCATGAGGCTGGCGCTCACACGCGCGCGGCGGGGGCTCGGAGACACCTGGCCCAACCCGTCGGTAGGGGCGGTGATTGTCCGCTTCGATGATGGCGCGGGTGGCCCGCTCGTCATAGGGCGCGGCGTTACCGAAAGCGGCGGCCGGCCCCACGCCGAGGTGGTGGCGCTCGCGCGCGCGGGCGCGGCGGCCAGGGGCGCAACGCTCTATGTCACGCTCGAGCCCTGCGCCCATGTGGGCCGGACGCCGCCTTGTGCGGAGGCCATCGTTGCCGCAGGGCTTGCCCGTGTCGTCGTGGCTTGTCGCGATCCCGACCCCCGGGTGGCCGGCCGGGGCATTGCGATTCTTCGTCGGGCGGGTATCCAGGTGGACGAGGGCGTGGGCCGCGAGGAGGCGTTGTGGCTCAATGCCGGCCATGCGCTCACCCGCACCGTTGGCCGCCCATTCGTCCAGCTCAAGATCGCCGTCGATGCCGCGGGTCGGATTGCGGCGGGTTCTGGCGGCCAGCCGGTGTGGGTGACGGGCGCGGCGGCGCGTGCGCGCGGCCATCTCCTGCGCGCCCAGACGGACGCCATCGTCATCGGGCGCGGCACGGCCGAGGCTGACGACCCACGCCTCACTTGCCGGCTGCCGGGGCTCGGGGAGCGCTCGCCCTTGCGGGTGGTGCTCGATTCGGGCCTTGCACTCGCGCCGTCGAGCCGTCTCGTCGCAAGCGCCGAGGAGGCGTCGTTGTGGCTCTTTTGCGCCTAGGATGCGTCGACCGAGCGTGACGCCCCCCTACTCGAGCGTGGCGCGCTCACCCAGCGCGTGCCGCGCGCGGCAAGCGGCCGCGGTCTCGACCTGTCGCGGGTCCTCGCCGAGCTCGCCCAGCGAGGCATCACGCGCATTCTTGTCGAGGGTGGCCCCAGCCTCCAGAACAGCTTTCTGGAAGCGGGCCTTGTCGACGAGGTGGTGGTCTTTGAAGGGGCGCGGGCCGTTCAGGGGGCGGAGCTCATCCCCTTCGTGCGCGGCGGGCTCGAGAGGATTGCCGGGAGCCCCGACTGGCAACTTTATGAGGGCCGCCGGCTCGACAGCGAGCCGATGAGCGTCTATCGAAACCGCAAGACGGGCGCGCATCTCGCGGCAACGCAGGCTGCGCCCACAGCGCCCACACAGGCGCCAACCTCTTGAGCGCCAGCCCCGTGATTGCGCCAACACCGCACGAGTTCATACGAGAGCCGAGCCATGTTCACCGGCCTCATTGACGACATCGGAACGCTCCTTGCGCGCGACGGCCACCGCTTTGCCATCGCCTGCCGCTACGATCCGGCTGCCATTCTGCTCGGCGCCTCGATCGCTTGCGACGGCGCCTGCCTGACGGTGGTCGAGGTGGGGCCTCACGATGAGGGGGACGGCTACCGCGCGGTCTTTTTTGTCGAGGTGTCGAACGAGACCCTCGCCTGCACGACACTCGGCAATTGGGAGCCTGGCCGGCGGATCAATCTCGAGCGCGCGCTCAAGCTGGGCGATGAGCTCGGCGGCCACCTGGTAACGGGCCATGTCGATGGCGTTGCCACGATTGCCGCCCGCAAGCCCGACGGCGAAAGCGTGCGTTTCGAGATCACCCCGCCCCCCTCGCTCCTGCCCTATATCGCCGCCAAGGGCTCGGTGGCCCTCGATGGCACCTCGCTCACCGTCAACGAGGTCTCGGAGAGCCAATTCGGGGTCAACATCGTGCCCCACACGCTGGCCGTCACCACCTGGGGCGAGCGCGCCGTGGGCGATCGGCTCAACATTGAGGTGGACTTGCTGGCGCGTTATGTGGCAAGGCTCGGCAAGTTGATGCCCGGGCGCGATGTCTGAGAAGTCGCTGGCAGTGGCCCGGCCAACCCGCGCGGGGTGCTGACAGGCCCTGCTGATGGCTCGCCAGACCATCGCCGCAAAGGTTCCGCTCAAGAATCGACAAACGACTGCCGCTCCGAATAAATCAACCAATCTCATGCGAGTGAGTCTTGTACCGCTGAGCCAAATGATCGAGCCGCACCCACTGATGGCAAATCGCGTAACACATACCTCGTTATCGCCCGCCTTCCTCACGTCATGCCCGGACTTGATCCGGGCATCCAGGGCGGCGCATCGCTTTCGGCTCGGAGCTTTACCCTGGATCGCCGGGTCTTGGCC
>WGBL01000184.1 GCA_015494375.1 Hyphomicrobiales bacterium
ACCGCTTCCGGCCCTCTTTGCCGCTCGTCTCAGAGCACCCGTTTCAGCTGCCACCACGGTGACCTTGCGGCGCAACACAAAACGATGCGCATATCACCACGATGCGCACATCACCGGCTCGCGCCCGCCAAAGCCCGAATGCAAATGCCCGCGCGCCAGGCCCAACGCAGGCCCCAACGCCGCATGGCGGGCGAATCAATTGCTGATTATGGGGCCGCGGCCCGCGCTTGGCCACACCGCCCGTGGCGATCGTTCACTGGGCACACTCTTTGGGCAGACTGAGCGCTAGCCAAGAGCCGCGAAACACGGCTTTTTGGCATTCGTTTGCCAGGCAGAGCCGGCCATGACGGCATGACGGGGAGCTGGAAAACCTCACCCGATCGCCGCCTCAATAGCGATAATAGTCGGGCTTATAGGGCCCCTCGACGGGCACATCGATATAGCGCGCCTGCTCTTCAGTGAGCTTGGTGAGGCGGACGCCGAGCTTGTCGAGGTGAAGCCGCGCCACCCGCTCATCGAGGTGCTTGGGCAACACATGCACCTTGGGCTCATAGTCCGCGCCACGCTGCCAGAGCTCGATCTGCGCGAGCGTCTGGTTGGTGAAGGAGGCCGACATGACAAAGCTCGGATGCCCCGTCGCACAGCCCAGATTGACGAGCCGCCCCTCGGCGAGAAGGATGATCCGCTTGCCATCAGGAAACTCGATCTCGTCGACTTGATCCTTGACCCGGTGCCAGGGCAGATTGCGCAGCGCTGCAACCTGGATCTCGGCATCGAAATGGCCGATATTGCAGACGATGGCGCGGTCCTTCATGGCCCGCATGTGCTCGATGGTGATCACGTCCTTGTTGCCCGTGGCGGTGACGAAAATGTCGCCCTTGGGCGCCACCTCGTCCATGGTGCGCACCTCATAGCCCTGCATCGCCGCCTGTAGTGCGCAGATGGGGTCGATCTCGGTGACAACCACCCGGGCGCCAGAGGCGCGGAGCGACTCGGCCGAGCCCTTGCCCACATCGCCGAAGCCCGCCACCACCGCCAGCTTGCCCGCGAGCATGACATCGGTCGCCCGTCGAATGCCGTCGACAAGCGATTCGCGGCAGCCATAAAGATTGTCGAATTTCGACTTGGTGACCGAATCGTTGACATTGATGGCCGGGAACGGCAGCCGCCCCTCCTCGGCCATCCGATAGAGGCGATGGACGCCCGTGGTCGTCTCCTCCGAGACGCCGCGAATTGCAGCAACTGCCTTTGCAAACCACCCCGGGCTTTCGGCAATCCGGCGCTTGATGCGGGCAAAGGCGATCTCCTCCTCCTCGTTGCCGGGGTTTGCGAGAACCTCCGGGTTCTTCTCGGCCTCGGCGCCGAGTATCACATAAAGGGTCGCATCGCCGCCGTCATCGAGGATGAGATTGGCCGTCTCGCCATCCGGCCAATGGAAGATGCGATCGACATAGTCCCAGTACTCCTCGAGGCTCTCGCCTTTCTTGGCAAAGACGGGCACGCCCCGCGCAACCATCGCCGCCGCGGCATGGTCCTGGGTCGAGAAGACGTTGCACGACGCCCAGCGCACCTCCGCCCCGAGCGCAATCAGCGTCTCGATAAGGACGGCCGTCTGGATCGTCATATGCAGGCAGCCCGCAATGCGCGCGCCTTTGAGTGGTTGGCTCGCGCCATACTCCGCGCGCACCGCCATGAGGCCGGGCATTTCGGTCTCGGCGATGGCAATCTCGCGCCGGCCCCAGTCGGCGAGCCCGGGGTCGGCGATGGCATAGTCGTCGGTGGGGCGTGCGCCCGCTTTGTCGTTCATGGACCGGTTCCTTTGCTCAGCTCCTACTCAGCTCTGACGCTTCTGATCTCCATTGTGGCCGATGTGTACGAAGGGAGCGATGTGGCCGACCAGCGCCTCAACGGTCGGCCGAGCCACGAAATGTGTCGTTGCGGGGGCACCTCCTTCATGCCCGACTCATCTGCCACTTCATGGCAGGCTCAGTTGCCGCCGCCTCTCCCGAATAGGCCTTCGAGCATCCGCTTGACCGCATCGCCGCTGTCGATCTTGTCCTGGTTGAGACCTTCGAGCCCCTTCTTGAGGCTTTCCGACGAGCCTGTGACACCTCTGGCAATTCCCTTCACGGCCTCGAGAGCGCTGCTCGGGTTCTTGAGCACCCCTTCGAGGTCGGGCGCGATCCGCAAATCGGCCCAGGGCCCCTTGATCCTGAGCGGAATCTCGAGGCCGACGAGCCCATCGCCCGTCGCCCCACCCTGCCCTTCGAGGCTGGCGACGAGCTTGGGGCGGATGAGGTAGTCGAGCCGGCGGGCCGGCAAGTCCACACTGCCCGCGCCGCTCGCCCGCACGAGCGGGCCCTCGAGCGTCAAATCGCGATTGCGCAAGACGCCTTCCTGGATGTCGAAGGTGCCCGAAAGGGCCGAGAAATCGGTTTTCTCGGCCGGTCGGCGTTGCCAATCGGCGAACTGGCCCTGCTGGAAGGCGCGCAACATTTTCGCGACATTGAGCCCCACCACGGCGCCGTCGCGC
>WGBL01000185.1 GCA_015494375.1 Hyphomicrobiales bacterium
CTTTGCCATGCGTCCCCTTGTTTGTCTTTGGTGATCGTTCTTTCTTGAGCGGTTCGTTTTGTGAGCTTTGCGAGCTTTGAGAGCCTCTGCTCGAATGTCTTCGCTCCCCGCCTTTGGCGCAATTCCGCCCATCAGAATGGCTCTATCCAGCCCAAGCCACAGGCTCTAAGCCCTTGCGCTTGTGCCTTGCCCCAAGGCCTGCTCGGGTGCGCCCCTCTGCCCCTCCAATAGCACATCACCGGCCGAGATGTGGTGGCGGGCGCCGCTCTCGTCGCGCAAGAGCAGTGCACCGCACACATCGAGCCCCTCAAATACGCCGAAAACGGTGCGCGCGCCAAGCTTGACCGTTATCGGGCTGCCGGGCGCCATGCCGCGCGCGAGCCAGGCATGGCGGATGAGGGCGAACCCCGCCCCCCTGTTCCAGAGCCCGAGCCAGCGAGAGAGCGAGGCGGCGAGCGCCGCAAGCATGACGTCGGGTGATACGTGATGGCCAAGCGCGGCGAGGCTTGTCGCCCGCGCCCCGCCGAGCCCCTCGGGGTGCCAGGCGAGATTGATCCCGAAGCCGAGCACGACCGCAAGGCTGCCTTTCCGATCGCCAGGCGTCGCTGCTTGCCCAGCGCCTTCAATCGCGGTTTGCCCACTGTCTTCAGTTGAGTGCACATCGCCAAGGACACCGTTGCGCGGGGCTGTTGCGCTCTCGGGTGCTGTGGTGCTCTCGAGCAGAATGCCGCCGAGCTTGGCGCCGTCCCAGAGAATGTCATTGGGCCATTTGAGATAAAGCCCATTGGCATGGGGCCAACGGACGACCTGGCGCACGGCATCGAAAGCGGCGATGCCGCCGACAAGCGGCAGCTCGAGCGCGCGCTCGAGGGAGCACCCGGGCCGGATGAGAAGCGAAGCGTGAAGATTGCCGGGCCGCGATTGCCAGCGGCGCCCAGCGCGGCCGCGGCCACCACTCTGGCTGTCGGCAACAATCCAGAGCCGCCCCGCCTCGCCCCGTTGGGCGCGCGCGAGCGCCGTGCTGTTCGTCGAGGCGAGCTCGGCGAAATGCGCAATCCTATAGCCTTGCGGCAATCGTGGTGTGACAAGGGGCATGGCGGGGCGTCTTCAGCAATGGCCTCAGATGCGTGCAACTGTTCGCCCACCAATCCCGGCGGCATCCCGACGGTGCAAGTCGAACAGTGTCACTGTGGCTTGGCGCCTTTTTCCAGGGTGTCTTTCTTCTGTCTTCTGTTTGGCCGGCGCGCCCGCGCGAGCCCTGCGCGAGCGACATCAGAAGAACGTCCGCGCCGCCTGGCTCGCGGCGTCGATCAGCGGCGTCGGATAAAGCACGAAGCCAAGCACCACAGCCCCCGAGGCGCCGAGGACGAGGCCGAGCCGCACCCCGAGGCGATCAAAGGCGTCGGCGGGCTGATCGAAAAACATCACCTTAACGATACGGACATAGTAGTAGGCGCCGACGACACTCGCCAACACGCCGAGAATGGCAAGCGGATAGAGCCCCGCCTCGATCGCAGCCAGAAAGACATAGAACTTGGCAAAGAAGCCCGCAAGGGGCGGGATGCCGGCAAGCGAGAACAGAAGCATTGCAAGGACAAAGGCGAGCGGCAGATTGCGTTGTGCGAGCCCGGCGAGCTCGGAAATCTCCTCGAACTGCTCGTCGCCGCGCCGCATGGCGAGTATGCAGGCAAAGGCCCCGAGGGTCATGACCACATAGATCGCCATATAGATGAGCACCCCGCGCACGCCCTCGGCGCTGCCAGCCGCAAGACCGACGAGAGCAAAGCCCATGTGGCCGATGGACGAATAGGCCATGAGGCGCTTGATATTGCTCTGGCCGATGGCGGCAAAGGCGCCCCATGCCATCGAGGCGATGGAGAGGAAGACGAGGATCTGGCGCCACTCGGTCGCGATAGCAGGAAAGGCGCCGAGCACCAGCCGAACAAGCAGCGCCATGGCCGCCACCTTGGGTGCGGCGGCGAAAAAGGCGGTCACCGGTGTGGGCGCGCCCTCATAGACATCAGGCGTCCACATGTGAAAAGGGACGGCCGAAATCTTGAAGGCAATGCCCGCAAGCAAAAACACAAGCCCGAAGATGAGGCCGATGCTCACGCCCGCCCCCGGTCCCGTCACCGCGCCCCCCCCGGCGCTCGCGGTCGCATTGCCGATCGCGCGGGCGATGTCGTCAAAGAGTACGCTGCCCGTAAAGCCATAGATGAGCGAGGCGCCATAAAGCAGCATGCCCGACGACAGCGCACCCAGGACGAAATACTTGAGCCCTGCCTCACCCGAGCGCACCGCACCGCGGCGATAGGCGGCCATGACATAGAGCGCAAGGCTTTGCAGCTCGAGCCCGAGGTAGAGCGCAATGAGCCCGCCCGCCGAGGCCATCATCATCATGCCGAGAACCGCAAATAGCGCCAGAACGCCAAACTCGGCCCGCATGAGCCGCGTGCCACGCATATAGTCGAAGGACATGATCAGCGTCACGCCCGCCCCAAGCAGGATCAAAAGCTTCATGAAGCGCGTAAACGGATCGCTCACAAAGCTGCCGGCAAAGAGCGCGCGCGGCTCGCTGGGCGCGACGGCGACAACCAGATAGGCAGCCACGGCCAGGACACCGACGGCGGCCCAGTTGAGCGTCTCGTCGAGGCGGGAGGCTCGGTCCTGGGCGTTGCGCGCGCCGGCGGCAAAGGTGCCGACGACGAGAATGGCCATCGCCCCGAGTGCGATCACAATCTCGGGCGCGAGGAGGAGATAGGCCGATAGCGTCGTGGGCTCGGGGTTCATCGTCTTGTGCGCTCCGTTAGC
>WGBL01000186.1 GCA_015494375.1 Hyphomicrobiales bacterium
CGTTCCTCCTCTTTATTGTGCTCACCTCGAACCCGTTCTTGCGGCTCGATCCGGCACCGTTCGAAGGGCGCGGGCTCAACCCCATCCTGCAGGACCCTGCACTCGCTTTCCATCCGCCGCTGCTCTATATGGGCTATGTCGGCTTCTCGATGGCCTTCTCGTTCGCCATCGCGGCGCTCATTGACGGCCGCATCGACGCCGTCTGGGCGCGCTGGGTGCGGCCCTGGACGCTCGCCGCCTGGATGTTCCTCACCCTCGGCATCTCCATGGGCTCGTGGTGGGCCTATTACGAGCTCGGCTGGGGCGGCTGGTGGTTCTGGGATCCGGTTGAGAACGCCTCCTTCATGCCATGGCTCGCGGGCACGGCGCTTTTGCATTCGGCACTCGTCATGGAAAAGCGCGAGGCCCTCAAGGTCTGGACGATCCTGCTGGCGATCCTCACCTTTTCGCTCTCGCTGCTTGGCACCTTTCTTGTCCGCTCGGGCATATTGAGCTCGGTGCATGCGTTTGCCGTCGATCCCGAACGCGGCGTCTTTGTGCTGGCTATCATGGCCGTCTTCATAGGTGGCGCGCTGGCGCTGTTCGCCTGGCGTGCGCCGCTCCTCAAGCAAGGCGGCCTCTTCGCCCCCATCTCGCGCGAAGGGAGCCTTGTGCTCAACAACCTCTTGCTGACGGTCGCCTGCGCCACCGTCTTCAGCGGCACCCTCTATCCGCTGGTGCGCGAGGCGATTACGGGCGACAAGATCTCGGTGGGGCCGCCCTATTTCAACATGACCTTCGGGCCGCTGATGATCCCGCTCTTGCTGGCGGTGCCGTTTGGGCCCCTGCTGGCCTGGAAGCGCGGCGACCTCATGGGGGCGGCGCAACGGCTTTATGCCGCCGTCGGCCTGTCGCTGCTCGCGATCCTCGCCACCTATGCGCTCACCTGGCGCGGCCCCTCGCTGGCGCCCCTTGCCATCGGTCTCGGCATCTGGGTCATGGTTGGGGCGGTGTCTGAGATCGCCTTCCGGACCAAGCTCTTTCGCGCGCCACTCGATGAGACTTGGCGCCGGGCGAAAGGCCTGCCGCGCTCGGCCTATGGCACCATGCTCGCCCATTTCGGCCTCGGCGTTATGGTCCTTGGCATCGTGGCCACCACCGCCTGGCGCAATGAGCGCATCGTCACCATGAAGCCTGGTGAAAGCCAGCGCATCGCCGGCTATGAGGTGGTCTTTGAAGGCGTGGCGCCGCGTGCGGGGCCCAACTACAGCGAGCAGGTGGCGCGCTTCAAGGTGCTCAAGGGTGGGCGGCTGATCAGGCGCCTCGAGCCCTCCAAGCGGCTCTACATCGCACCCCGTCAGGCCACCACCGAGGCCGGCATTCACGCTGCGCTCACGGGCGATCTCTATATCGTTCTCGGCGATCGCCAGAGCGCAGGCGCCTTTGCCGTGCGGCTCTATTTCAACCCGCTGGTGCGCCTGATCTGGATTGGGGCCCTCATCATGTTCATTGCCGGCGCCATATCCCTCTCCGACCGGCGTCTGCGTGTCGGGGCGCCCAAACGCGCACCACGCGCCGCGGCGGTGCCGGCGGAGTAGCGGCGCCATGGGCGTGCTCGCCAAACACAGCCTGGGACAAGGCCCGCTGGCACTCGGCATTGCGCTGTTTCTGATGCTGGCGGCCATTCCCATGGCCACGGTGCCATCGCTGCCCGCGCTTGCCGTCGAGCCCGATGAGATCCTCGATGATCCCGCTCTCGAGGCCCGGGCGCGGAAAATCTCGGCGGGGCTCCGTTGCCTCGTCTGCCAGAACCAGTCGATCGACGATTCCAACGCCCCGCTCGCAAAGGACCTGCGCATCCTCGTGCGAGAGCGCCTCAAGGCCGGCGACAGCGACGAGCAGGTGATCGCATTCATTGTCGATCGCTATGGCGAGTTCGTCCTCCTCAGGCCTCCCTTCGGGCTTCATACATTGCTGCTGTGGCTCGGGCCGCTCCTTCTCCTGGTGCTGGCGGGCTGGTTCATCTACCGGAGCGCACGCCGTCGCGCCGCAATGGCCCGAGAGGCAAGCGCCGCCGGCGCCCCGCCATTGAGCGAGGAGGAGAAACGCCGCCTCGCCCGGCTTCTCGACGACGCCGGGGCGTGACACGCGCCCCACCTCTCTTCTCTGGATGACATTTTCGCTTGCAGGCGAGGTGCATTCCGGGCTCACTCACGGTGGCTGCGATGCGCGGATGAGAGGCACCGATGAAGTCCCATGTTCAGGTGGCGGTGATCGGCGGCGGTGTCGTCGGTTGCAGCGTGCTCTATCATTTGACGAGAGCCGGCTGGCGAGATGTCGTGCTCATCGAGCGCTCCGAGCTCACCTCGGGCTCGACCTGGCATGCGGCGGGCGGCTTTCATACGCTCAACAGCGATCCCAACGTCGCCAAGCTGCAACGCTACACCATCGACCTCTACAAGGAGATCGAGGCGCTCTCGGGCCAGTCATGCGGGCTCCATCTGACGGGTGGCGTGCAATTGGCCGGCACGCCCGAGCGGATGGACTATCTCAAGGTGGCTCACGCCAAGGGCCGCTATCTCGGGATGGAGACCGAGCTCATCACGGCCCGCGAAGCCCGCGAGCTCATGCCGCTTCTTGACGAGCGCCATTTCGTGGGCGCCCTCTGGGACCCCGCCGAGGGCCATCTGGACCCGGCCGGCACCACCCAGGCCTATGCCGGCGCCGCCAAGAAGGGGGGCGCCGAGATTTATCTCCGCAACCGTGTCGTTGCGCTCAACGCCCGCGCCGACGGCGGTTGGGACGTCGTCACCGAGGCCGGCACCATCGTTGCCGAGCATGTCGTCAACGCCGCCGGGCTCTGGGCCCGCGAAGTCGGCCGCATGGTCGGCATCGAGCTGCCCGTGCTCGCCATGGAGCATATGTATCTGGTCACCGCCGACATGCCCGAGGTCGCCGAGATCAGGGCCGCGACGGGCAAGGAGGTGGTGCATGCCATCGATTTCGAGGGCGAAATCTATGTCCGGCAGGAAGGCGCCGGCATGCTCATGGGCACTTATGAGAAGGCATGCGTCCCCTGGCAGCCCAAAGAGACCCCCTGGGATTTCGGCCACGAACTCCTGGCCGAAGACCTCGAGCGCATCGCGCCCTCGCTCGAGGTGGGGTTCAAGCACTTTCCCGCTTTCGAGCGCGCCGGCATCAAGCGCGTGATCAACGGCCCCTTCACCTTCTCGCCCGACGGCAACCCGCTCGTCGGCCCCGTGCGCGGGCTTTCCAACTACTGGTGCGCCTGCGCGGTCATGGCCGGCTTCAGCCAGGGGGGCGGAGTGGGCCTTGCGCTCGCCAATTGGATGGTCGAGGGCGATCCGGGGTTTGATATCTGGGCCATGGACGTCGCCCGCTTCGGGCCCTGGGCGACGCGCGGCTACACCAACGCCAAGGTCTGTGAGACCTATCGCCGACGCTTTTCCATCACCTATCCCAACGAAGAGCTGCCGGCCGGCCGGCCCCTGCAAACGACGCCACTATATGACCGCATGCGGAGCCTTGGCGCCGTCATGGGCAACAGCTGGGGGCTTGAGGTGCCACTCTGGTTCGCGCCAGAGGGCGTCGAGCCCCGTGACATCCCGTCTTATCGCCGCTCCAACGACTTCGAGCACGTGGGCGCCGAGTGCCGCACCGTGCGTGAGGCGGTGGGGCTTAGCGAGATCGCCAACTTCGCCAAGTATGAGATCGCTGGGCCCGGCGCCGAGAGCTGGCTCGATCACTTGATGGCCAACCACATGCCCAGGAAAGAGGGCGGCATGATCTTGACGCCGATGCTCAATGAGCGCGGCAAGCTGATTGGCGATTTCACCATCGCGAAGGTCACCGATGATCGCTTCATGATGTGGGGCTCGAGCCAGGCCGAAGTCCATCACATGCGCTGGTTCGAGGCCCATTTGCCGGGCGATGGCTCGGTTCGGGTCCGCGCTCTTGGGCTCGGGCTCGTGGGGCTGGCGATCGCCGGCCCGCGGGCGCGCGATCTGCTCGCGCGGCTCACAGACGAGGACGTCTCGAATGATGCCTTTCGCTTCATGAGCAGCCGCGCACTCGACGTTGCCGGCGCACCCTGCCGGCTCAACCGAATCTCATATACGGGCGAGCTTGGCTATGAGATCTGGCTGGCGCCGGAGTTTGAGCACCGCGTTTTTGAGCACATCCTGGAGGCGGGGCGCGATCTCGGGCTCGGGCTCTTTGGCATGCGGGCGCTGCTGGCGCTCCGGCTCGAGAAGGGGTTTGGCACCTGGTTTGCCGAGTTCCGCCCCATATACGGGCCCATCGAGGCGGACCTTGGCCGCTTTGTCGATTTCGCCAAGGGGCCGTTCATCGGCCGCGAGGCGGCGCTGCGAGAGCACGACGAGGGCCCTGCGCGCCGGCGCGTCACACTCGAGATCGAGACGGGCGACGCCGACGCCCATGCCGATGAGCCCATCTGGCACGATGGGACGGTGGTGGGCTGGGTCACGTCGGGCGGCTATGGCCATTATGTGCAGAAGTCGCTGGCCCAGGGCTATGTTCCGACCAAACTGCTCGAAGGCGATGGCGTGGATGGCGTAGGCCGCTTCGAGGTCGAGATCCTGGGGGAGCGCCGCCCGGCCCGGGTCCTCTCCGCCCCGCCCTTCGATCCCGCGGGCAGGCGCATGCGCATGTGAGCTGATGCTGCGAGCGTTGGGGATGGACGTTGGCAGCGGGCGTTGGCGGCATTGGCGACCTTGGCCATGGCGCGGGCCGCGCGGCCACCGACAAACAAGCCTCGCCATGGCGCGCCTCAGCCCCTCGGTGTAGTGACGCGCCACACACCCGAGCCTATGCCTGGCCTCTCCTGCGGCGATGCGTTCAGCGCCCCAGTTCCTCAGGGCATCCACAACCAGCGGCCACTGCACAGCCAGCCACCGCCCCCGGCCATCTCCGCCCGTTCACTGCATGCAGCACTTCTTGTATTTCCTCCCCGAGCCGCAGGGGCAAGGGGCATTGCGGCCGATCTTTGGGGCGCTGCGGCGCTGCGGCATGGCAGGCGCGCCAGACCGCCCGGCGGGCGCGAAGAGGCCGTGGAGCGGCACACCGCGCTCGCGCCAATAGTCGCGGATCGCAAGCACGCTATCACCGATCACATCCCGCGCCGCGGCAATAATCTCCTCCCGGTCACGAGGGAGCTCCGGGAGGAGATCATCGACGAGCTTTGGTTCGAGCTGAAGGAGGATCGGAGCGAGCAGGTTGCGCGCGTCGTCGTCTGCCAAGAGCGGGCTCCAGGCGCGCGCACAAAGGCGCATGCCGGCAATGAAGCCCTCTGCCCAGTTGCGCGCGACCTCGCGGTCGTCGCTGTCGACCCAGAAAAAAGGTTCGTAATCCGCGCCTTCATCGTCCGCACCCATTTCACCGGCAAGAGTGCTTGCCACATCATTGTACTGCGCCATCAGAATGGCCATGGCAGCCGCTTTGTCCTCGTCATCAAGGCTGCTATCCTCGAGGTTCGTGATCGTCGGCACCCAGCGGCTCGGCGGCACGGATTTCGGCCCGATGATGACGGCGGTCAGCACACCATGGGTATAGGAGAGGTGCGAGAGGGCTTGCGCATACTCTTCTGGCGAGGAGAGGAGCGCCGCCATCTCCCGCTCGAGAGCCTCCGGCTCGCACAACCGCGAAAACGTGCCCATGATCTGCCCTCCTTTGCCGCGTTGTTTGCGAAGGCGTGCCACTCCGCCTCGCCCGGCTGGAGGGATTGGAGGCGAATCGACCCGACCATCACAAGACTAGGCACCGCAGCGCAAAGTCGGCAAGCGAAAGGCAGGGTTCGGCACGGCTTGTCCACCACTGTGCCGGATGTGCTTGAGAGTATGGCCCCTGCGATGACTTTGGCGCCCCCTCGATACTGTGGACCCTCTGGAGGGGAAGCACCGGGACTTCGATATCCTATCGGGCGGGATGCTTCGCGCACGCGCCCTCCCCGCATACGCCCCTCACCTCAGCGGCACATTGGCGAGTGACAGGGTCCAAGGGATCACCTTCTCGCCCACCACCACATAGGCCGGCACCGACAGCGCGCCCGCGGCCGCGCGCACGCGCCCCTCGCATTGCAACGAGACCTGTGCAATCACCGACCCGCCGGGCCCGAGCGGCGTCGAGCCGCCCTCGTAGCGCCGCGTGAAGCGGTCCTTCCACATGCTGGGCAGGCCCCGCACGGCATCGCTGCGGTTGCTCGGCTCACAGCGCACGCCGGTGGAGGTGGTGAATGCGCTTTCTTTGCCGCGGTTGTAGACCGCCAGCCGAAGCGTGCGCGGCGAGACATTGGTAATCTGCACCGCGGCGCGCAAGTAGGTGAGGGGGCGCCAGGGGTCGTCCTCGAGCTCGAGCCCGGCCGAGACGACCCGCAGCGAGAGCCAACGCCCCGGATCGGCCGGAAGTCGCGCAACCATCTCCCCAGTGCCACCACTGCTCGCAAAGCCGCTGCCGCCGCCCGTGGGCGCGGCCCTGCCGCAGCCGAGCTCCTTGCGCCGGGCGCGGGCATAGGGCGCGCATTGGCTCGCCCCGTGGCGGGCGAGGAAGGTTTTCAACATGGCGCAGCTGCGGCTCCCCTCGATCGCCCGCCATTCCTTCCAGCAGCGGTCCGCCACCGGCGGCGGCGCTACCGGCGGTGGCGGCGGAGGCGGCGCGGTGCCATCGCCGTTGCCCTCCACCTCGAGGTCGCGCTTGCCCGCCGCCGGATAGAACGCCTCGCTCAGCTCGTCGTAATAGGCCGGGCTCTGGCGGTGGCCGACGCGGGCGGCAAGGGCGCGTACCCGCCGCCTCACCTTGCGCGCTATCCCCGAGAGATCGAGGCCCGGTTGGCGGAGCAGGGGCAGGAGCGCGCGGGTGTAAACCGAATTGGGGCTCGGGTCGCCGGGCCCCAGCCGGTCGAGCGCCTCCTGCCCGGCGCCCGCCGAATACATGACGAACGTGCCCTCGCTGGGCGCCGCGCGGGCAAGGCCGCGCGTCCCGCCAAGCCCCTTGGCCCCCGGCCGGGCGAAGGGGTTGTTGCGGCAGGCATCGAGGATCAGCCAGCGCACCCGCGCGCCGCGGGCCGCGAGCTCGGCCTCGATTGCGTCCATGGCGATGGCCTCGGCGCGCAGAATCGCGGCCTCACCCGTTCCGAGGCGGGCGATGTCGGCGGGCAGCAGATAGTTGCGCCCGCCAAGCTGCACGCCATGCCCCGAATAATAGAACGCCACCACATCGCCCGGGCGGACGCGGCGATATAGGTCTGCGAGTAGCCGGACGAAGCGCCTGCGGCCGACATTCTCGCCCTTGAGCACCGAAAAACCGAGGCGGCCGAGCGCGCGCCCCATGGCCCGGGCATCGCCCACGGCCTTCTTGAGCTGCTTGTCTGGCCCGAGATTGCCATAGCGGTCGATACCGATGACGAGGGCGAGGCGGGCGGCGGCGGCCGGCCGGGCGCCCCCGAGCATGGCCGGCAACACCAACAAGACGAACACAAGCAACGGCAAAGAACAGAAAACGCGCAACCGATAAGCCGTCATCCCCCCTCCCCTTGTGCGCTGTGTGGTTTGCGCCAGATTATTTCATCTCATTTTTCATCTCACTTTGCCTCATCCGAGCTTATCTCAATCCCGTGACTGAGCAAAGGCAAAGGCATAGGTCCTGGCAAGCCCCGCCGCCAGCGCAACCACGCGGCCCACAGCACGCAACACACCCTTTGCCATCGCAACCCTCCCCTTTGTCCTAACGCCTCCTTTGCTCCCTCCGCTGGCCCGCCGCCCCCTGGCGCGCCGCCACGCTATCGCGCCCCGCGGAGACGGCCCTATTTGGGGCTCGGCTCTCTCATTTATTCCATATCGGGATGCTCGCCCCCACCTGAGCTTCGTTGCCGGCTCGCCCGCTCGCGCTCGCTGCTCAAGACCGCCTCCAGCGCCGGCAGGTCCGATTGCACCACCGCCCAGATGATTTGCGGGTTGACCTCGTGATACTCGTGGCGCAGCACGTTGCCGATGGCGCGCACCTTGGCCCACGGAATGTCGGGGTAGCGCCCGATCAGATCCTCTGGCAGGCGACGTGCGGCCTCGGAAATGATCTCGATCGCGCGCTCGACCGCCAGGCGCCGCAGACGCGCACCTTGGAAACCTGCCAGGTCGAGCCCTTGGCTCGCCTCGCGGATGGCATCGCACGCCTCCAACATCTCGTCGAGCGTTACCGTCACGTCCCGCGCCATCAGAGCAACCGGATGGCCTCGCGCTCGATGCGCCGCCTGAGCTTGGGATGGAGGCTATCGCGGGTCGTGATGTGGACCTCGAGCCCCGTCTCCGCCTCGATCAAGAGCTTGATGCCTGCGAGATTGAGCAGCGAGAAGCCCTCGCTGTCGTCATGATC
>WGBL01000187.1 GCA_015494375.1 Hyphomicrobiales bacterium
GGTGCGTGACGAGAGGGGCGTGTTTCCAGCGGTATCATTCAGGCATTTTCATCTCCGCCTCAAGCTCCTACATTTCCACTGTCATTGGCCCGGAAAGCGGGTTGCGATCTGTCTGCAATGTCAGGTCGTCAGGTCTTGCCAAGCCCGCCTTCATAAACCCGGAAGCAGCGGCGATCGCTCGTCACCACGCGCGAGTAGCCGGGCCGCGACAGGAATGGCGATTGGCCGCCGCCACCGCCACCAAGGAAAGCGTAGGGACGCCCATCGGGCCAGATGTGGCGAAAACTGCGAATCCGACGGCGCGCGAGGGGCCTGCTTGCAAGACAGGGCGGGTTTGTGAGAGTGCTGAACGAGCCGAGCACACGGTCGATCCCCTCGCCCAGATGAACGAGCGGCAGCATCAAGAGTTCCCAATCGAGGCTCTGCCCATCGTCGGTCTCGCTCTCAAATTCAATGATTCCCACTGCGCCGTCCTGAAGTGGGCCATTGAGCAGGGCGTTGATCGTTTTGCGATCGGGGGCGGGCCATGAGGCGGCGAAGTCTTGACCGCGGAATTCGCAACCAAAGGCCTCGCAAATGCGGGTGCCCGCGATCCGGTAGCTGTAGGAGCGATCCGGCAAGCGCTCGAGAATGAATGTGTCGGGCAAGATTGGCGCGATTTCGGAGGGCTCGATCTCAAAGCGCCGCGGCGCCAACCGATCGCCACGAATCTGGTTCCAATAAAGATAGAGTGTCTGGCTCGTTTGTGCCTTCATCGCCTCACCGCAACTTTTCAACTTCTCAAGGCCATGGCTTTTCGCGCCTTGGGGCCCCAATAGGCCGGATAGCGTTCTCAGATGGCGGGAGCGGCCAAACGCCACGCCTGCACAAAGCCGAATGTGCGCATATGGTACGTGAGCCTGGTGTTTTCGCCCGGCGTCGTCTGAGACGCCATTTGCTGAGCAGGCGTCATGCCAAAACGGCGAGGGGCCGGTGAAATCACGGCGATGCGTTAACGAGCCCTGAAGCCGCACGCCGCAACGACCACGCGCGGGCTGAGCGTGCGCGCGTCATGCGCGCGGCCTTGGGGGCATTGGCGGCTGGCGGTGACTGTTGGCGGCTTGGTGGGTGGCGGGATGCGCGCATTGCGCTCCTTGCCGCCCCTTGGCACCCCGTTGAGCGGATGGAAGGGATAGGCCGGCGATGAGACGAGAGCCGATCTTCAATGTGCCGCAGAGCGTGCTGTGGCTCCTTGGGGCCTTCATCGCCGTGCATGTTGCGCGCAATCTGCTGCCCGAAGACTGGGATGCCACCCTCTTGCTCTCGCTCGCTTTCATTCCGGCGCGCTATGGGGGGCATGGGGCCGAGCTTCCGGGCGGCGTGGTCGCCCTCTTCACCTCGCCCGTGACCCACATGTTCGTTCACGGCAGCCTCACCCATCTCGTCATCAACGGCGCCTGGCTCCTCGCCTTCGGGGCCGCCATCGCCAAGCGTGCGGGCGGGGCGAGGTTCCTGGCCTTCTCGCTCTTTTGCGGCCTGGTGGCGATTGCCACCTATTGGGGGTTTCATATCGGTGGGCTCGACCCCGTGGTCGGGGCTTCGGGTGCCATTTCGGGACAGATGGCGGGCGCGCTCAGGTTTTTCTTGCCGGCCGTCCGGCGCGGCGACCTCGCGCTCTTTCGCACCCACCCCGAGGTGCTCCCCCTGGCCTCGGTGGCCGAGATGCTGAGCCATCCCCAGACGCTGACGGTCATTGGCATCTGGGTGGCGCTCAATTTTCTTTTCGGCTTTGGCGGCTCGATCTTTGCCGAAGGCGCGGCGATCGCCTGGGAGGCCCATCTCGGCGGCTTTCTGGCGGGGCTTTTCGGCTACGGGCTCTTCGACCGCCAGGCCCCGCCACCACCGCCCGAAGAGGGCGAAACGCTTTAGGCGACCGACATGGCCGACATCATGGATACGGGCTCCGAGACCATTCTCGATCGCCCCGCTTCTGGCGGCGAGCCCCGACTGGAAGCAGGCAAAGTGGGTGAGGGGGCGCGTTGCTGGATCATCACCGACGGCAAGCGCGGCATGGACGTGCAGTGCGAGGGCGTCGCCAGTGCCCTCGGCCTCGCATATGAGTTCAAGCATGTCACGCCACGCCCGCCCTGGCGCCTGCTCG
Organism: Hyphomicrobiales bacterium; assembly: GCA_015494375.1. Taxonomy (GTDB): domain Bacteria; phylum Pseudomonadota; class Alphaproteobacteria; order Rhizobiales; family S144-23; genus S144-23. The sequence continues at coordinate 2,141 of WGBL01000187.1, forward strand.
CGCCCTGGGGGCCCGTCGCGCCTCATGAGCGCTTTGGTCGGGCGCCCAGCCCCTTTGCGCCGCCCTGGCCCGCAGTCGCCATTGCCAGCGGCCGGCAGTCCATCCCCTACATGCGGGCGCTCGGCCGGCATGCCGGTGCCGCAACCTTTCGCGTCGTACTCCAGGACCCCAAGACCGGCCCGGGCGTTGCTGATCTCATCTGGGTGCCGCAGCACGACCGCAGGCGCGGCGCCAATGTTTTCACAACCATCACCGCGCCCCACAGCTTTTCCCCGGCCCGCCTCGAGGCGCTCAGGCAAGAGACGCCAGCCGCGATCGCTGGCGCAGCCCGGCCGCGCCTGGCCATCGTTCTCGGGGGGCCCAATGCCGTCTATCGTTTCGATAAGGAGGATGCGGCACGCCTGGCGGCGGTGGTCTCGAGCCTCATGAGTGAGGTCGGCAGCGTTCTGCTCACGCCTTCGCGGCGCACACCTCGCCATCTGCTCGACGCCGTGCTTGAGGCGACCGAGGGGCGCTCACGCATCGTCTGGGACGGCAGCGCGCCCAATCTCTATCCCTATTTCCTCGCCAATGCCGATCATTTCATCGTAACGGCTGATTCGGTGAACATGGTGAGCGAGGCGGTGGCGACGGGGCGCCCGGTTCATGTCTTCGAGCCGCGTGGCGGCTCACGCAAGTTTCGCCGTTTTCACAATGCGCTCATCGCGCATGGCGCCATCCGCATGGTGACGGGCGCCCGGCTGCGCCTCGAGAACTGGTCTTATGTGCCGCTCTACTCGGCGGCCGAGATTGCCGAGGAGATTGTGCGGCGAATGGATTTGCACAAATCCGGGCGCTGAGACACAATCGGCCTGGATTCGAGCGGCCGCATAAGCGGGCTCAGGCGTGCGCCCATAAGGTTGCGGCCTTGCGCGCTGCACCGTCAGGCACAAGGGGCGGATGACATAGAGGCGGAAGGATGGAAAGGACAGGATAAAAGGGAAAGAACAGAGGGGAAAGAATGGCCTTGCAGCATATTGACATCGAGAAGTTGCGCGCAGCACCCTTGCGCAGCGAACCCTTTGCCTACACCATTGTACCCGGCTTCATCGGTCCCGAGAGCCTCGCCGACATCATCGCCAGCTATCCCAACCTCAAGGGCGGCTCCTATCCACTCGATTCACTTGAGGTGTCGGGCACCCTCGCCGAGGTGATTGCCGAGCTCGACGGCCCCGAGTTCGAGGCGGCGATTGCCGAGAAATTCGCTGTCGATATTGCGGGGCGGCCCAAGATGTATTCGCTGAGGGGCTACTGCCGGGCGAGCGACGGCAAAATCCACACCGATTCGAAAGACAAGATCATCACCGTGCTGCTCTATCTCAATGAGCGCTGGGAACACGAGGGCGGCAAGCTCAGGATGCTGCGCTCGGGCACCGACCTCGAGGACTATGCCGAGGAGGTGCCCCCCGACAACGGCACCCTTCTCGTCTTCAAACGCTCGGACAACTCTTGGCATGGCCATGGCTCGTTTGAAGGTGTGCGCCGCTCGATCCAGATGAACTGGATGGTCTCGGAAGGCAGGCGCGGCTTTCATGCCTTCCGCCACAAGCTCTCGGCCCGCCTCAAAAAGTTGACGACTGCACAATGATGACGCCCGCCAGGGCATCGCCCGCCCGGCGATTGCCGGCCAGACGGCATCGGTTGAGGCAAATGGAAAAAGCGGTGGGATCGTCAGAGCATCATTGAAATCGCAAAGGATCGCACAAGAAATCGCATAAGGAGCAATACACGATCCAATTGTGAAGGAAAGATGTAGAGGTGCCGTTCCAATGACCCGTCATTCACCCATCGAAATCATCCATTTGTGCCTGCGCCAGCGGTTGTCCTTTTTGCAGGCGCGGTTCGCTATGAGCGCGATCACGGCTCTTGCGCGTCCGTTTGCCGGCTTTCGCGCGATCCTGTTGGCAATCGGCGTTCTTGGTGGCCTTGCGGCTCTAGGCGTATTCGCGGCCATGGCCGCCGCCTCCCCGGCCCCCAAGGGCCTCAAGGTCCGCACCGCCGAGGGCACCTTCGAAGACGTCTTGTTCGCGGTCAAGGACGCGATCGTCGGGCGCGGCTTCAAGATCGATTACAACGGCCAAATCGGCGCCATGCTCAAGCGCACGGCAAAGGAGTTTGGCAACCCAAAGCCCGTCTATAAGGACGCGCAGTTCTTCACATTTTGCTCGGTCAAACTCACCCGCGCCATGCTTGCGGCAGACCCCGCCAATGTCGGGTTCTGTCCCTATGTCGTTTATGTCTATCAACGCCTTGATGAGCCCGACAAGGTGTATGTCGGCTATCGCGAGGTCATCGTCTCGGGGTCGGAGGCCTCGCAAAAGGCACTTAAAGCAATCAATGCCTTTCTCGAAAGCATCGTGCGCGAAGCGACTGAGTAGGGGCATAGGGAGCATAGCGACGGGCGCCAGGCATTATGGGGCAAGAGCGAGAGCTGGGGAATGTCGCAAGAGCGAGAGCCTGGCAATGGCGGTGTGGGGGCAAACACAAGCGATGGGCGGCTTGATGCGCCGGCCTTTCATCGCAACCATGGCCCCATCCTCGAAGTGTTGAGGCGCCATTTGGCCGGGAGCAGCGGCTTGGTGCTCGAGATCGGCAGCGGCACCGGCCAGCATGTCGTGGCGTTTGCGGAGGCGTTCCCGGCGCTCGTCTGGCAGCCGAGCGATATCGATGAGAGGCACCTCGCAAGCATCGCAGCCTGGCGGCGCGCAAGCGGGCTTGCCAATATCGCGTCACCGGCAAGGCTCGATGCCACCGCCGCCGACTGGCCGGCAGCCATCCCGGAACTTGCAACCGAGCGCCTGAGAGCGCTCATTGCCATCAATGTCGTCCATATTGCGCCCTGGCGGGTGGCGGAAGGCCTGTTCGCGGGCGCCGAGCGCCATCTTCGGGCGGGTGACGGCCTGCTCGTTCTCTATGGTCCCTATAAGCGCGACGGTGCCCATACGGCGCCAAGCAATGCCGCATTCGATGCCTCGCTCAGGCGTCAGAACCCCGCGTGGGGTGTGCGCGATGTCGCCGATGTGGCGGCACTCGGCCGGCGCCATGGCCTTGCGCTTGAAGAGATCAACGAGATGCCCGCCAACAATCTGACGCTCGTCTTCAGGCGCAGCTGAGGGCGGGCACCCTCGCCTGCGGGGCGCTGTCGATTGGTATATGGGCGTGCCGGCCCATCATCGCTGCCGTGGTCGCTCATCGGCGTTTGGCCCCTCTCCGGGCCGCAACGCGGCATCAGAAAAACAGAAAACAGCGCAAACGGGATATAGGCGCAAACGGCACATAGGCGCGAACGGCGGGGGGGCAAATCAAAGAGGGGCGCAAACGGCACATAGGCGCGAACGGCCGGGGGCAAACGGAAGAGGAGCGCAAGAGGCGCACGGGTCCCGTCAGCACATGCGAGCGCCGTTTGGAACCGGATGGTCCGGCCCTATGAGGACGATCCGCCCCTCGGCATCGGCAAAACCGAGCACCAGAACCTCCGACATGAACTTGCCGATCTGGCGGGGCGGGAAATTGACCACCGCCGCCACCTGCCGGCCGATGAGTTCCTCGGGGCGATAGTGCTCGGTGATCTGGGCGGAGGATTTGCGGCTGCCGATCTCGGGGCCGAAGTCGATCCAGAGCTTGATTGCGGGCTTGCGCGCCTCGGGATAGGGCTGGGCATCGGTGACGGTGCCCACGCGCACATCGACGCGCAGAAAATCGTCAAAGGAGATCGTCTCGGCAACGGGCTCTGTCGGCATGGTCATTCTCCTCAATCAGCGAAACCCAATGGGCAAAACAGAGCTTGGTGCGGCTCGAGATATCCCGAGCTGCCCAATCCCCAATCCCCAATGCCACATCCCCAATCCCCAAGCCACCGCACCGCGCCGATCGGGCGCTCGCGCCGCTCTCCACCAATGCCCAACCCCAATCCCCACCCCCAAGTCACCGCACCTGAGGTTGGCGCATCCTGTGTGTGCGCATCCCATTCGCGTGCCCCCAATTCAGGCGCGGTCAGGCGGGCTGGGGTGCGGGGCCCGGTCCTGGCCCTGGCCCGGATGTGCCGTTGCTGTCTTCCGAGCCGCCTGCCTCGCCTGGGCTCTTCCCGGGGCTCTCGTCGGGTGCACGCGAGCCGCCTTCGCTCGTCTCGACCGTCGCCGCCTCGTGGCGCTCACCGGCCGCTTCCCGCTGCCGGCGCTGCGGTGGGCAGAAGCAACAGGCAAGCCGCTCAAGTGCGGCGCAAAAATCGCCTGCACGCCGCAACCAGCGCTCGCCGCGCCCAAGCCGCCGATCGAGCCGGGCCATGGTCTTGGCAAGACCCGGATCGTCGTCATCGAGCCAGGTCCAGAAGGCATCGGCATAGGCAGCGGCGAGCCCGCTCACACGCAGCGCACCGAGGGGGCCATCGGTGCTCACACCCGCCGCGGCCAACATCCAGCGCTGCGAGGCCAGAAACTGCGCCGGCGAAAGGCAGACCAGAGCGGGGCGGCCCTCCCGGCCCAACATGCGGCGCAGCGCCGGCTTATGGGGCCCAAGCACGTCAAAGCGGGTCATCACCACATCGAACAGGCGCTCGCGCGGGCTCTCATCATGCTTGGCGAGATCCTTCGTGCGGCTTGTGCGGCGCAGCACCTCATCGTCGACCGCGCGCACGAAGGCCGCCAGTATGGCCGACTTGGCGCAAAAATGCTGGCGCAGATCTGCGAGCGGCACCTCGGCCTTCTCCGCGATCTCGGCAAGGCTGATCTCGCTCCAGGGCTTCTCGGCGGCCAAGGCCATCGTAGCCTCGATGATGCGATCCCCGGGCTTGTTGCGATCGAACATGGCGTGTCACTCCTTGCGAGCCTTGGGGGGAGGAGGGCTTTTCCCAAAGATAGGCCGAGGAGGGCGCATTGGCAAAGGGGCACGCGGGCAAAGGGCTCGACAAGGCCAGGAGCGGATCCGGCCAACGCGGTGCCGCTTGGCCCGCGGCTTCAAACAGCTTCCCGGCGCCCAGGCATCGGCGTTTCTTTCGCTCGGCCTATCGCCCTGCTGCCGCCCCTTCGAGAAAGCTCGCAAGCTCGCCAAGCCCCGTATAGCGATATTCATAGGCAAGCCCCAGCCGTTCGGCCGCTGCCCGCGCTTTGGCCTCGAGCGCTGCGTCTTTCGTCTGGGCCAGATAGACGAGCTTTTCGTAATGGCCAAAGACAAAAGCGAGCATGTCCGGGTTGCGGTCGAGCCCGAGGCCTTGCCAGACGAGTTTCTCGAAATGGCGGACCAGATAGTCGGTCAAATAGAAGGCCCTCATGTCTTGCGCATCGGCACGGGCTGCAAAGGCCTTGTTGCCCGAATAGAAGGCATAGCAGTGGGGGCCCGCGATCCGCTCGACGCCCTCCGCGGCCAGCACGGCATCGAGGCGCCCGCCACTGCCGCAATCGCCATAGGCGACAAGAATGCGCTCGTAGCCGCCCTTCGCCCGCGCCGCCCTGATCTTTTCGCGGACCGCTTCGGGGATCGCTTCAGGCGTGTTGTGGAGCTTTGCCGGCAGGCACTGGACGTCGATATGCCGCCAGCCGTTGGCTTCAATGAGGCCGACAATCTCGCGTGCAAGCGCTCCGCAGGCGATAAGCAGAACCGCACCCTCTCCGCGCTTGAACTCACGGGATTCCGCTGGCCGAAGCTCCATCGGGCCGCTCCTCGAACTGGGCAATTCTCTGGCAATGAATATCGCACGCCCGCCCTCGGCCCAAGCGCTAAACGGCCCCGGCCGCCAGCACATTATGCTTGCGCTTGATGAGCTCCTTGGCGGTCTCGACCGCAACTGCGGCATCGCGACAATAGGCATCGGCGCCGATCGCCTTGGCGAACTCCTCATTGAGCGGGGCGCCGCCGACAAGCACGATATAGTCGTCGCGGATGCCCTTCTCGACAAGCGCATCAATGACGACTTTCATATACGGCATGGTGGTCGTGAGCAGGGCCGACATGCCCAGGATGTCGGGCTTCTCGCGCTCAAGGGCTTCGAGATAATCCTCGACGGCGGTGTTGATGCCAAGATCGATGACCTCAAAGCCCGCGCCCTCCATCATCATGCCGACGAGGTTCTTGCCGATGTCGTGGATATCGCCCTTGACGGTGCCGACCACCATCTTGCCGATCTTGGGCGCCCCAGTCTCGGCCAGGAGCGGGCGCAAGATTGCCATCCCCGCCTTCATCGCATTGGCCGCAAGGAGCACCTCGGGCACAAACAGGATGCCGTCGCGAAAGTCCTCGCCAACAATGCGCATGCCCTCGACCAGCGCCTTGGTGAGCACATCATAGGGCGCCCAGCCGCGCTCGAGAAGGATGTTGGTGCCCTCCTCGATCTCCTCCTTGAGCCCGTCATAGAGGTCGTCGTGCATCTGCTGCACGAGCTCGTCGTCATTGAGCTCGGAGAGGACGATATCCTGGTCCTGATCGTCGGACATGTGATCGTGCTCCATCAAACGGTTGCACCCCTTCAGGCCCTGGGTCCACGTGGATTAGGTCCCACCTGGATTAGGTCCCACGTGGATCAGGTCCCGCGTGGACTGGGTCCCACGTGGATTGAGTCCCACGTGGATTGGGTCCCGCGAGGACTGCAGCCGGGGCTCACGAAGCCTGAGACCCACGAAAGCCGGGGCGCCTGAAACCTGGGGCAAACGGGCCCACTCCGTCATCGACATGTTGGGGCGATGGCAACAGGGGCACGCCCCTCGATGCGACCGGCAAAGACCGCTTTGCGACGTTTTTTTGCGAAAGGCAAGGGGGTGATGGCGGCCAAGATGTCGCCAATGCAACCGATGTCGCCAATCTTGCCGATGCCACCGATATCGCCGATGTCGCCGCGGGAAGGCTGATTGGCGCACGAGGACGGCTCGGGCCATGGGTCTTGCGCATAACAATGCGGGTATCGATGGGCGTCACCATGGCCGTGGGCCACGCGGGGGCGGCCACGCGAACGCGGCAATTCATGCTAGGCTGTAGGGAAAAACAGCACCGTTATCGGGAGAGACCGGTGGGCAACAGGGAACCAGGCAACAGGGATCCAGGCAGCAGGAATCCAGGCAGCAGGAATCCAGGCAGCAGGGAGCCGAGCAACAGGATGCCGGGCAACCGAGACGAAGCGCGTGGGCGAGGCGCCGGGCGCCGCCGGCGTGGCGGTGCGGGCGCCGCGGGGCGCCGCGAGGCGCGGCGGGCTGGCGGAGCGCTCAAGCCGCTCGGTGTCATCCGCCGCACATTGGCGCCCTTCGAGGTGCTCGACGAAGAGGGGCTCGCAACCATCGAGGCCAATGCGGAGACGATCCTCGAAGAGATCGGCATCGAGTTTCGCGACGACGCCGAGGCGCTCGCCCTCTGGCGCGAGGCGGGCGCCGAAGTGGATGGCGCGCGCGTGCGCATGCCAAGAGGCCTCTGCCGCAAGCTCATCGAGACGGCCCCCAGCACCTTCACCCAACATGCGCGCAATCCCGAGCGCTCGGTCGAGATCGGCGGCGACCATACGGTTTTCGCCCCCGTCTACGGCCCACCCTTCGTGCGCGACCTCGAGGGCGTGCGCCGCTATGCCACCCTCGCCGACTTCGAGAACTTCGTCAAACTCGCCTATATGGCGCCGGCGCTCCATCACTCGGGCGGCACCCTCTGCGAGCCCGTCGATGTCCCCGTCAACAAGCGCCACCTGGATATGGTCCATGCCCACATCCGCTATTCCGACAAGCCGTTCATGGGCTCGGTGACGCACCCCGCGCGGGCCGAGGATACGCTGGCCATGGCCCGGATTGTCTTTGGCGAGGCGTTTCTCGAGCGCAACTGCTGTGTCATCAGCCTGATCAACGCCAATTCGCCGCTTGTCTTTGACGAGACGATGCTCGGCGCCCTCAAGGTCTACGCCCGCGCCGGCCAGGCGACCATCATATCCCCCTTCATCCTCGCGGGCGCCATGTCGCCCGTCACCGTTGCCGGCACACTCGCCCAGATCCTCGCCGAGGCCATGGCCGGCATGGCCTTTGCGCAACTTTGCCGGCCGGGCGCACCCGTGGTCTTTGGCACCTTTGCAAGCTCGATCTCGATGCAGTCGGGCGCGCCCACTTTCGGCACACCCGAGCCCGCACTTGTCCTTTATGGCGCAGCGCAACTGGCCCGCCGGCTGGGGGTGCCGTTCCGCTCGGGCGGCGCGCTCTGCGGGGCCAAGGTGCCCGATGCGCAAGCCGCCTACGAGAGCGCCAATACACTCCAGGCCAGCCTGCTTGCGGGGGTCAATTTCGTGCTTCACGGCGCCGGCTGGCTCGAGGGCGGGCTCGTCTCTTCCTATGAGAAGTTCATCCTCGACGTCGATCAGCTGGCCATGGCCGCGCGCTTTGCTGCGGGCATCGATCTCTCTGAGGAGGCGCAGGCGCTCGACGCCATCCGCGAGGTGGGGCCTGGCAACCATTTCCTCGGCTGCGCCCACACCCAGGCCAATTTCGAGCACGCGTTTTATCGCTCGATTGTCGCCGACAACAACGCATTCGAACAGTGGGAGGCCGAAGGCGCGAGGTGGGCCGAGGCGCGGGCGAACGAGATTTGCCGCCAGTGGCTTGCCGCCTATGAGCCGCCGGCGCTCGATCCCGCCATCGATGAAGCGCTTCGGGACTTTGTCGCAAGAAAGAAAGAATCGATGCCCGACGCCTTCCATTGAAAGGGCCCGCGCGTGGCGCAGAGTGTGGCTCAGGAGCTCCGCGAACGGGTGATCGCGAGCGCCTTCCGGCTCTTCGAGGCCGAGTGAGTTGGCTTTGAGTGAGGGCCGGGCGCTAGGGGCAGCGCAAAGGCTGCTGCGGGCGGCCCAAAGAAGGGGGCCAGACCACAGGTGGCCAGAGAGCGCAAGCCAATGGCGGCGCAAAGGGCGCTCGCTACAGGCTGCGCAAGGCCGCGAGCACGGCGAGCGCCGCAAGCGAGAGCGCACCAAGCCAGACGCCGAGCTTGAGCCAGCGGTCCTTGCGGGCACGCTGGGCCGCAAGCCGGGCAATCGTCTCGTCGTCAAGCCGAATGCCCCCTTCGGCCATCTCGCCGAGAGCCACGGCCGTGCGCTCGGCCTGGGCCAGGAGCCCCGGGATCTCGCCCACGAGCTTGCCCAACGTCTCGGCGCCCTCGCGTGCCTCGCGCAGCCGCCCCTCGGCGCCAAGCTCGCGCTCCATCCACTCGCGGACCACCGGCTCGCCCGCCGTCCAGATGTTGAGCCTCGGCGAAAGCGCCCGCGCCACCCCTTCCACCACCACCATTGTCTTTTGCAGCAAGATGAGCTCGGGCCGCGTCTGCATGTCGAAAACGCCCGTATACTGAAACAGCTGGCCCAAGAGGTGGCCCATCGAGATCTCGTCTGCGGTCCGGTCCATGATCGGCTCGCCAATGGCCCTGAGCGCCTGGGCGAAGGTCTCGGGGCGATGGTGCCGCGGCACATAGCCCGCCCAGAAATGCACATCGGCCGCGCGCCTGTAGTCGCGGGTAATGAAGCCATAGAGGATCTCGGCGAGAAAGCGCCGCTCGCGCGGGCCCAGGCGGCCGACGATGCCGAAATCGACAGCCACGATGCGGCCCTCGTCATCGACGAACAGGTTGCCCTGGTGCATGTCGGCATGGAAGAAGCCGTCGCGCATGGCATGGCGCAAGAACGAGCGGATGAGGCGATTGCCGAGCTCGTCGAGGTCGTGGCCTGCGGCGCGGAGGCGATCGTGCGCGGCGATGGGGGTGGCGTCGATCCACTCGAGCGTAAGCACGCGCCGCGCCGTCCTCTGCCAGTCGAGGGCCGGCACGCGGAAGTCGTCGTCCTCACGGGTGTTCTCGGCAAACTCCGAGATGGCGGCCGCCTCCATGCGCAGGTCCATCTCGATTGCGGTGGTGCGGGCCAGCGTCTCGACGACAGCGACCGGCCGCAGCCGCCGCGCGGGCGGATGAAAGCGCTCGATCTGGCGGGCGACGAAATAATAGCTCTCGAGGTCGCGCTGAAAGCGCTGCTCGACACCGGGGCGCAGCACCTTGACGGCCACTGGCCGGCGGCGGCCGTTCTCCTCGACGATGGCCTTGTGAACCTGGGCGATCGAGGCGGCCGCCACCGGCGGGCCGAACTCGGCGAATGCCTCATCGAGCGGCATCTCGAGCGCCTCCTCCACGGCCGCGCGTGCCTCGGCCATGGAAAAAGGGGCCATGCGGTCCTGGAGCTCGGAGAGGTCGCTGGCAAGCCTTTCGCCGACGAGGTCCGGCCGCGCGGCGAGGAACTGGCCGAGCTTGATGTAGCTCGGCCCGAGCCGCGTCAGAGCCGCCGCAATCCGCGCTCCCCTCTCTCGCTTGCGTGCGTGCCGGAAGGGCCAGGTGAGCGCCTGCCAGGGCAATGTCGCGAGCCAGGCCAGCCGCACGGGCCAGGGCACCGGCTGGCCTTCGGGCACGAGCCGCACGCCGTATTGGGCGAGCACGAACCCCGCACGCGCCAGCCGCGCCATGGCAGCAACGGCGCTCATGGGCAGAGCCTCGCCATACTCGGCGCGCCCCTTCTCGCGGCCGCCCGCTCGTTCG